>NZ_DASQZC010000424.1:0-1504 GCF_035638895.1 Nostoc sp.
ATTCGCTCTCTTTCTACTCAAGGGGAAAAAGCGTCCCAAACCTATTAAATCATACTCAACAAAAAATAAAATCATGATGAGTACATCTCAATTCCTGAGTCAAAGATAGTGTTTCACACTTATCAATGATTTTCCTGTAAACACGCGCTATAGGTAGCAACTAACACAACTAAGATATGATTCTGCTCATTTAGCCATGCCCAATATGGATGGTTTTGAGCTAATAGTTCACCTACTAAACATCTGCAAACCTGTCTGTTCTCATGGTCTTTATACCAATTTTTTATAAAGCTGCATAGAATTCGATCCCCCCTAGCCCACGCCAGTCGCTCCACTTGGGGAAACCCCAAGACCGCGCTGGCTCCCCTTAATAAGGGGGGAACCGGAAAAACATCCATCAAAGTCCCCCTTTTTAAGGGGGATTTAGGGGGATCAAGATATGTGCAACTTCACATTAAATTGGTATTAGGGCCTGCGGATTCGAGGAAAATCACTAGGGGAGTTTGAAGGCAGGGGCAAAAGCATTCCTGCCCAAACCCTCCATTTGGACGAACTACTCCATAGGCTTGCCATCGCTGGGGGTAGATATATGCCTAATCTCCATCTCCGCAACCCCAACCAATTGGGGTTTTCCATGCTACTTGTTACCCTTCTCCTGACGGAGAAGGGTAACAATTCGAGTATTACTTGCCCAAACTCCTGGCTTAATTTTCCAAGACTAACCTTTTAAAGTCTTGTAGACTAGTAAGGGAATGCCAAAAATAAATTTTTCAGCCAAATTTTAGTAAATTCAACGTAGCGATCGCCATCCTGGAAGTAACAATCAAAAGTTTTTTTGCAGTTGGGGGACACACTGTTATTTACATGCCCATCCTAATAATCAGTAATGCCTTTGCCAAAACCTACCCTTTAGATTTAATAGCGATCGCCTCTTCGACAGTTAAGAATCTAATGATAGAGTGCATTAGTGTACCTTACCGTAGGTATGGTTTGTTTTCAATTGGCACGGAAATTTCTCTTACGTTGTTTGTGCCTTGCAACTTCTTTGCGCTTGTGTTTTTCCAAAGGCGTTTCAAAGTGACGATTCTTTCTCATGTCTGGAAAAATACCTGCTTTGGAAACTTCCCTCTTAAATCGACGTAAGGCTGACTCAATTCCTTCATTTTCGCCCACAAATACTTGGGTCATTTTTATCTCCTATTTAATTGGCACTGGGCAATTTTAAGCTATCCAGTAGACCAGAGCGCAAAAAGGGCAGATTCATTATCTGCCCTGAAGACGTTAAAACTTAATTTTTGATTTTAAAGCTTAGTAGCGTCCTCCTCCTCCTCGAGAGTATCCACCGCCGCCGCCGCGACGATCGCCACCACCACCACCAAAGGAACCACTTCTGTCTTCCTTGGGTTTGGCCTTGTTCACTTTGAGATCGCGTCCCATCCACTCAGCACCATCAAGAGCTTCAATGGCAGCTGTTTCTTCAGCTTCTGTACCCATCTCTACGAAA
>NZ_DASQZC010000425.1:0-15525 GCF_035638895.1 Nostoc sp.
GGCGTAAATTTGAGTTCGCGTTTAGAAGCGGTAACTAAAGATTATGGTTGTGATATAATTCTAAGCGAATTTACTTATCAGCTTTGCAGCGATCGCATTTGGGTGCGCCAGTTAGATAAAATTCGAGTCAAAGGGAAACACGAGGCAGTTAATATCTACGAGTTAATTGGCGATCGCAGCACCCCTCTAAATGCCAACACTCAAGAGTTTTTATTCCAATATCATACTGGACGAGCGGCTTATTTATCGCGCAATTTCTCACAAGCGATCGCCTGTTTTGAAGCCGCCAAATGTATCCAACCCCAAGACCAAGCTGTTGATATCCATCTAGAACGGGCGCGTAATTACCAACAAGCGCCGCCCCCAGAATCCTGGGATGGTGTTAGGACAATGCTTACCAAGTAGTCATGGGGCATTATTGGGCAATAGTTATTCTTCTCCTGCCTCCCCCTGCCTCCCCTGCTCCCCCTGCCTCCCTCTGCTCTCTCATCCCCTTCAACCTTCAACCTCTCCTTGGTCATCCTGAAACGGATCTTCGCCAATTCTTAGCTCTTTTTTTGAGCGTTTCAATTGTTTCCATAAATCCTTGATTTGTTCGTAAGCTTCACCTGGAGGCAGTTTTCCACCTGTTTCTAAGTTGCAAATGTAACTTACTCGTTGGGCAAATTCTTGTAGATTTGCATTAAAAACCAAGTTTTCTGGCTTTACCTGACCGTAGTAGCGGCCGCGAGGGTAAAGAAAATCATCTTTGTTCACTATTTTGTTCTCCAATTTATTCAACTCCCCTTGTGATTGAATCTCTAAAGCTGAATCATTAGCTACCGCGATCTTTACTGTCTTCACACTGCGGTAACTCCAACCATCGAACTCCTTTTCCAATTAATGATGGGGGAATTGATTGATTTAGATTTTGAGACTAGAAAATAAAGCTTGAAATACCTTTACTGTAAAAGTTACAAAAAAAGTTTCTACTAAAGTGACTAAGAGAATATTTGACTTACCTCCCACTTGTCAATTTATCTCATCTTAATTTATGAATTTCTGACTGTAGTTAACTTCAGTTTAAACCCTGATCTGCATGGAAATAAGCAATACCCGTACTTTTTATTAATTACAGATTTTTGTGGGTAAAAGAACTTAGGCAAACATACTATTTTTAAAGCAAATTGTCGTCTGTTAAAAGTTAGAGATTCAGTTGTGAATCTTTAGCAACTTTCTACTGGGCCGTGACCAAAACAGCCAAAGGAGAAGCAGAGCAAGAAGATTTTTCTCTGTGCCCGTCTGCCTTCTTCCCGCGTTACGGGTTCCTGCCATAGACCTCTGCACAATTAATCGTGTCCCCGCGCCCTCCTAAATAATCACCGATGGCTAATAGTTAATAACTAAAGATAAAATGGTGAAGCCTCAAAGGACAACTTTTGTCCATCGCCTAGAACTTTACCTGCCACCATGTCTGTTAATTCCAAGTTATACGAAGGCAAAGCCAAAATTCTTTATACAACAGACGATCCGGAAGTCTTGTTGGCCGATTTCAAAGACGACGCCACGGCGTTTAACGCCCAAAAACGTGGCAGTATCCAAGAGAAGGGAAAAATTAATTGTAGCATTTCCAGCCAGCTTTTTAAACAGTTGGAGGCAAATGGTATAAAGACTCACTTTCTCGACAGCCCTACCCCGAATCAGATGCGGGTGAAGGCAGTAAAGATTTTACCCTTAGAAGTAGTTATCAGAAATATTGCTGCTGGCAGTTTGTCTCAGCAAACAGGCTTACCAGTGGGTACAATTCTAAAACAGCCTTTGGTTGAGTTTTATTATAAAAACGATCAGTTAGGAGATCCTTTGTTGACACGCGATCGCCTGTACCTGCTAGAACTAGCGACTGCGGAACAAGTAGACGCAATTACACATCTAGCATTGCAAATCAATGAATTTCTCAAGAACTTTTGGCAACGATGCGGCATTACCCTAGTAGACTTCAAACTAGAGTTTGGTTTGGACTCACACCAGCAGTTGCTCTTGGCAGACGAAATTAGCCCCGACACCTGCCGTTTATGGGATACCGCAGAACAGGACTCAAACCGCCGGGTAATGGACAAAGACCGCTTTCGCCGGGACTTAGGAAATGTAGAGGATGCCTACCAGGAGGTTTTACAAAGAGTGCTAAAAGCAGTAGAGAGTAATAATTAAGTGGATAAAAATCAATTAAACTCGTGTGAATTGTCCAAAGTCCAATTGTCAGTTGTCCTTTGTTATTCACCAACGGCTAATGACTAATGACTATTTGTGATGGTGTGTGTGGTCGTGAAGAGGAATTATAAGTAAAATGCGTTTATCTCCCATGTTGCTGGCAGCAGTAGCAATTACAGTCCCTTTGGGCGGTTCATTGAGTGCAAATGCAGAAACCGCCAACAGTTCAAAACAGACAACAGAAGTTTTGACACTAGAAACAAATCAGCAGCCAGAAAAGAATACAGATCAGGTTGATAGTAAAAGTTTAGAATCTCGACCTAACCCCGCAAGGGTTATGGAGGCGGATAAATCCCATATTGTCGCAGTTTACCCTGTCAATCTAGAAGCGATGCCTGCGGCGGGCGTAGATGCAGCAACCCCAAAGGTAATCGTGCCAACCTCCACAACGCCAAAAACTGCACAAATCGCTCCAATAGATCCTAACCCTACTCAACAGCCGTCTCCCGCTCCAGACATTCCACCGCCAGAAATTCAACAACCAACGTCTTCTCCAACTCCTGAGACTATTCCAGTCCCAGAAAATGTCAACCCACCGACAACACAGCCTTTATTACCCACAACTCCAGAACCATCTGCCACTCCTGATCTTCCGTTCCCAGGTAGTCAACAAAGAACACCTGCCCCAAGCCCAGGTGCGACTCCCAGTCCGCAGAATGTTAACCCGCCTACAACTCCAGAAAATACTCAACCCAATACACCTGCCCCAAGCCCAGGCACTACTCCCAGTCCGCAGAATGTTAACCCGCCGACAACTCCAGAAAATGCTCAACCCAATACTACAGCCCCAGAAGCCAATGACCCCCGCGTATTGGTGTCGGAAGTAGTAGTTAGAGCACAGACTGGGCAACTACCAGCAGGACTGGAAGAGCAAGTTTATAGAGTAATTCGTACCCAACCAGGACGAACGACAACCCGCAGCCAACTGCAAGAAGATATTAACGCCGTGTTTGGTACTGGCTTTTTCTCCAACGTGCAAGCAGCCCCAGAAGATACCCCCTTGGGAGTGCGGGTGAGCTTTGTTGTACAGCCTAACCCCGTCCTAAGCAAAGTAGAAGTGCAAGCCAATCCTGGTACTGGTGTTGCCTCAGTACTCCCAGGTAATACTGTGGATGAAGTATTTAAGGATCAGTATGGCAAAATCCTTAACTTGCGTGACTTGCAGGAAGGCATCAAGCAGTTAAACAAGCGATATCAAGATCAAGGTTACGTACTAGCTAACGTGATTGGAGCGCCACAAGTCTCTGAAAACGGGGTTGTGACCTTGCAAATAGCAGAAGGTGTAGTAGAAAACATTCGAGTCCGATTCCGCAATAAAGATGGTCAGGAGACAGACGAGAAGGGACAACCAATTCGGGGACGGACACAGGATTACATCATTACGCGAGAAGTAGAGTTAAAGCCAGGACAAGTATTCAATCGCAATACAGTGCAAAGAGACTTACAGCGAGTGTATGGACTAGGACTGTTTGAAGATGTGAATGTCTCCCTTGACCCTGGTACTGACCCCAGCAAAGTAGATGTAGTAGTAAATGTAGCTGAACGCAGCACTGGTTCTATTGCAGCTGGGGCAGGCATTAGTTCTGCTAGCGGACTTTTTGGAACAGTTAGCTATCAACAGCAAAACCTGAACGGTAGGAACCAAAAACTGGGAGCAGAAGTACAGGTGGGAGAACGGGAACTGCTGTTTGACCTGCGGTTCACAGACCCCTGGATTGCCGGAGATCCCTACCGGACTTCCTACACAACCAATATTTTTCGCCGCAATTCCATTTCGTTGATCTTTGATGGCAAAGATGAAGATATTAGGACGTTTGACCCAGGTAATCCTACTAATACAGATGATCAAGATCGCCCCCGGATTCTCCGTGTAGGTGGTGGTGTTACCTTTACCCGTCCCCTTTCTGCCAATCCTTACAAAGCTTCTGTATGGACTGCCTCAGCAGGTTTACAGTATCAACGAGTTTCTGCGCGTGATGCTGATGGCAATCTCAGAAAAACAGGAGCTGTATTTGATGATGATAACGGCAACCGCCTCAGCGAGGAAATTCCACTAACCTTATCTAGCGCCGGTCAAGACGATTTACTACTGCTGCAACTGGGAGCACAGCGTGATCTCCGTAATAACCCATTGCAACCCACTAGCGGTTCTTATCTCCGCTTCGGAGTTGATCAGTCGGTTCCCATCGGGCTAGGCAACATCTTACTCACCAGATTTCGGGGAAGCTATAGCCAATATTTACCTATTAAGCTGATTAACCTCTCCAAAGGCGCACAAACCTTAGCATTTAATCTGCAAGCAGGAACCATCCTTGGTGACTTGCCTCCTTACGAAGCCTTTACCCTTGGAGGTAGCAACTCCGTCCGGGGTTATGAAGAAGGAGCATTAACCAGTGGACGCTCTTATGTGCAAGCATCAGTAGAGTATCGGTTTCCAGTTTTTTCAGTAGTCAGTGGCGCACTATTTTTTGATCTCGGCAGCGATCTGGGAACTAGTACTAGGGCGGCTGAAGTTTTGAATAAAAATGGTAGTGGCTTCGGCTATGGTCTTGGCGTTCGCGTCCAGTCTCCACTGGGGCCAATTCGGATTGACTACGGTATCAACGATGATGGTGATAACCGGATTAATTTCGGTATTGGCGAAAGGTTTTAATTTGTCATTAGTCATTAGTCATTGGTCATTGGTAAATAACAAAGGACAAAGGACAAAGGACTAATGACAAGACAACTCTCTTTTCCTAATTAGCTTGCTAAATTTGACATTTACCTGAATACTGTTCCGATAAAGGAATTAATTACATTTTTAGGGGAATATCAGGGATTTTACCAAAACAGACGATGAACAATACTAAAGGAAATATACTGTCTTTTAGGCTATGCAACAGCACACTCTAGCTGGGGAAATCACCCAAATAGGGGTGGGATTGCATAGCGGTGTTAGTACCCAGGTGCGGATACTACCAGCTGAGGCGGGAAGTGGACGCTACTTTGTACGGGTAGATTTACTGGATTTGCCGATCATTCCAGCCCAAGTTGCGGCAGTTAGTCACACTGTTCTCTCAACTCAGTTGGGCAAGGATGAGGTATCCGTTCGCACGGTAGAACATTTGTTGGCTGCGCTTTCGGGTATGGGTGTGGATAATGCCCGGATTGAAATTGATGGCCCAGAAGTTCCACTTTTAGATGGTTCAGCAAGTGTATGGACAGCCAACATTGCCCAAGTTGGCTTAGTATCACAACCCGTTAATAACCAAGTTACCAAGGCTATTACAGAACCAATATGGGTCTATCAAGGCGATGCCTTTGTATGTGCCCTCCCAGCACCAGAAACCCGCTTTAGTTACGGTATCAATTTTGACCTATCCGGCATTGGTAATCAATGGCACAGTTGGTCACTAACTACTGAACTAGAAAAAGCTTCTGCTAGCTTTGCTGCGGAAATTGCTCCCGCTCGGACTTTTGGGTTACTCCATCAAATTGAACACTTACAAAAAACAGGGTTAATTAAAGGTGGCAGTTTGGATAATGCACTCGTTTGTGGGCCAGAAGGGTGGCTAAATCCACCATTAAGATTTGCAAATGAGCCAGTCCGTCATAAAATCTTGGATTTAGTAGGAGATTTAAGTTTACTAGGAACTTTTCCTATTGCTCATTTCTTAGCGTATAAAGCCAGCCACAATTTACACATTCAACTGGCTCAGAGAATTTTAGATTTTGGATTTTAAATTTTAGATTTGATTTAAAGTTTACAATCCAAAATTATTAAGGCTTTCGATATACGCCTACCTACTCAACTTTCAGATAAAAAATTAACCACACGGCCAATGTCAATCCTCACTGAAGTGAATACCATTACACCTACATCTACCGAATCAGAAGCTATAAATGAGACTACAATCATATCTGAGATTAAAACAACCTTTACATCTGAAGAAATTCAGAAATTGCTACCCCACCGCTACCCATTTTTACTTGTAGATAAAATAATTGACTACGTTCCAGGTAAAAAAGCTGTTGGAGTTAAAAATGTCACTATCAACGAACCCCACTTTCCAGGACATTTCCCAGGACGTCCACTGATGCCAGGGGTGCTAATTGTCGAAGCAATGGCACAAGTTGGGGGCATTGTTCTTACTCAAATGTCTTCGGTAGAAGGCGCACTGTTCGTCTTCGCTGGTATCGATAAAGTCCGTTTTCGCCGCCAGGTTGTACCGGGGGATCAACTAGTAATGACGGTGGAACTGTTATGGGTAAAACAACGTCGTTTCGGTAAGATGCAAGGTCGTGCTGAAGTTGACGGTCAACTTGCTTGTGAAGGGGAATTAATGTTTTCTCTAGTTAATTAAAAATTTGCTTTCGTGGTATTGGCATAGCCGTGAAATGCCCTTACTGAATCCTGAAAAAGGATCGCAGTTAAAAAAAATCCACAACAGCATCTGAATAATTTATTGATTTTCGACGCCCTCTTTACGAGACGCACTCACGAACACACTTAACTTGCTTTGCCCGACACTTTCGTTCACTGAAATACTTAACGCTCAACAATGCCAGTCGCCTCAAATGGGATGGCAGTCAGTATAACTCTCTTAACCAGGGTAACGCACTGCTTTAAAAACCCCACCCGGCGCTGGCTTATCAAGACAGTTCTGGAGATTCACCCTTGAAAACGCTAATTCATCCAACTGCTGTAATTCATCCGAAATCGGAACTCCACCATACAGTGCAAGTCGGTGCCTATGCTGTGATTGGAGCGCATGTCAAAGTGGGCCCTGAAACAATAATCGGCGCTCATGCCGTGTTAGAGGGGCCTTGTGAAATTGGGGCGCAAAATCAGATTTTTACAGGTGCAGCCATCGGCATGGAACCCCAGGATCTCAAGTTTGTGGGAGAACCAACCTGGGTCAAAATTGGTGATAACAACTTGATTCGTGAATACGTTACCATTAACCGCGCTACTGGTGCTGGTGAAGCAACGGTGATTGGTGATGGTAACTTACTGATGGCTTATGTCCATGTGGCTCATAACTGCGTGATTGAAGACCAGGTAGTGATTGCTAACTCTGTGGCGTTGGCGGGTCATGTACATATAGAGTCACGCGCTAGGTTGAGTGGGGTTTTAGGTGTCCATCAATTTGTGCATATTGGTAGACAGGCAATGGTGGGAGGCATGGCACGGATTGACCGGGATGTGGCCCCATATATGCTAGTGGAGGGAAATCCGGCGCGGGTACGAACCCTCAACCTTGTCGGGCTTAAACGGTCTGGTATGGACTCTACAGATTTGCAAATGCTCAAAAAAGCCTTCCGCATTCTCTACCGCTCTGATTTGCCCTTTAAGGATGCTTTAGAAGAGTTGGAATTGTTAGGGAATAGCGAACAGTTGCAGCATTTGCGACGTTTTCTGCTACTTTCTCAGATGCCAGGAAGGCGTGGTTTGATTCCCGGTAGGGGGAGAAAAGGCGTGAGTGATGAATCGTGAATTATAAGTTAGGAGTTAGGAGTTATGAGTTATGAGTTGATGACTCAAATTTTTAACTTCTCACTCCTAACTATTTAAGTTATGAGTTATGAGTTGATGACTCAAATTTTTAACTCCTCACTCCGAACTATTTATTCCCTAATTTTAATTATCAAATGCGGATATTTATCAGCACTGGCGAAGTATCTGGTGATTTACAAGGATCACTGCTCATTACAGCGCTGAAGCGTCAAGCTGTGGCGATTGGGTTGGAATTAGAGATTGTGGCGCTGGGTGGCGAAAAAATGGTGGAGGCTGGGGCAATTCTGTTGGGAAATACCAGTAGTATTGGCTCAATGGGTATTTTAGAAGGGTTGCCTTATCTTTTACCGACTCTCCAGGTGCAACGTCAGGCGATCGCTTTCTTAAAACGAAATCCACCGGATTTAGTGGTGCTGATCGATTATATGACTCCCAATCTGGAAATTGGGACTTATATGAAACAGCAGTTACCAAATGTGCCTGTAGTGTATTACATTGCTCCCCAAGAGTGGGCTTGGTCAATAAGTTTCCGTAGAACTAGCCGGATTGTTGGTTTTACAGATAAGCTGTTGGCAATTTTCCCACAAGAAGCCCGTTACTTTCGTGAAAAAGGGGCAAAAGTTACTTGGGTAGGGCATCCTTTGGTTGACCGAATGCAAGACGCTCCCAGTCGCCAAGCAGCTCGTGCAACACTGGGGATTGCACCAGAACAAATTGCGATCGCACTTCTCCCCGCCTCTCGCCGCCAAGAACTAAAATATCTTTTACCAATTATTTTTCAAGCCGCCCAAACGATTCAAGCTAAATTACCTGAAGTTCATTTCTGGATTCCCCTGTCGCTGGAAGTTTATAGACAGCCAATTGAGCAGGCTATTGAGCGTTACGGTTTACGGGCGACAATTATATCAGGTCAACAAATGGAAGTTTTTGCTGCTGCTGATTTAGCCATTAGTAAATCTGGTACTGTCAATTTAGAACTTGCTCTGTTAAATGTGCCGCAAGTTGTAGTTTACCGCCTAAGTTCCCTGACTGCTTGGATAGCTCGTAAAATCCTCAAAGGTTCTATAACCTTCGCATCACCACCTAATTTAGTAGTGATGAAGCCGATTGTGCCAGAATTTTTACAAGAGCAAGCCACACCAGAGAATATTATTCAAACGGCGATGGAATTGCTACTCAATCCTAGTCGCAGAGCGCAAACTTTGGCAGATTATGAAGAAATGCGGCAAAGTTTAGGAGAAGTTGGGGTGTGCGATCGGGTTGCTCAAGAAATTTTGGAAATGCGACCAAATAATTCGTAATTCGTAATTCGTAATTCGTAATTAAAAATAGAGAATCAATCAGTTTATTTATGAGTAAAATTAAGTGCAAAGCATTTTTTTGCCAGCAGCCGCATTTTGGCGTCTGATAATTACGAATTACGAATTACGAATTAGAAATTATCTTGGGGTGTCATGGCTTATGAGATGAAAAAACAAAGAGCGATCGCTGTTGACTTATTCGCCGGTGCGGGGGGTATGACTCTTGGCTTTGAACAAGCTGGCTTTGATGTGCTAGCGTCTGTGGAAATTGACCCGATCCACTGTGCAACACATGAGTTTAACTTCCCTTATTGCTCAGTGTTATGTAAAAGTGTTGTAGATACAACCGGGGAAGAAATTCGGAATCGGTCTGAGATTGGCGATCGCGAAATTGATGTGGTAATTTGTGGCTCACCATGTCAAGGGTTTTCTCTAATTGGGAAACGGGCTGTTGATGATCCCCGAAACTCTTTAGTGTTTCACTTTCATCGGCTGGTTTTTGAGCTAAAACCAAAGTTCTTTGTAATGGAAAATGTTCGGGGAATTACAGTTGGCGAACATAAACAAATCCTCCAATCTTTAATTAGCGAGTTTAGAATTCACGGCTACAAAGTAGAAGAAAATTATCAAGTTCTCAACGCTGCACATTACGGAGTACCACAATCTCGTGAGAGATTATTTCTCATAGGTGCAAGAGAGGATGTAGAGTTACCAAAATATCCTCAGCCGATTACTAAACAAGCATTACAAAATAATTTAAATTATAAAATAATATCTGATATTCCATTGAGTCCTACAGTATTGGATGCAATTGGAGATTTACCTGAAATAGAAAAATATTCAGAGTTATTAACAAGAGATTGGGTTGTAGCAGAATACCAAAAGCCTAGTAACTATGCTCATGTACTTCGCGGTATGAAATGCCTAGAGGATGATTATTCTTATAAGCGAGAATATGATTTGCGAATACTTTCTTCAAGTTTAAGAACAAAACATTCTGCGGAAACTATTCAACGTTTTCAGGAGACTCAACAAGGGGAGAGAGAGAAAATTAGTCGTTTTTATAAGTTACATCCTGCTGGTGTCTGTAATACTTTAAGAGCCGGAACAGACAAATATAGAGGTTCTTTCACATCTCCTAGACCAATTCATCCATCTACGCCACGCTGTATCACAGTTAGAGAAGCAGCGAGATTGCATTCTTACCCAGATTGGTTTAGATTTCATGTAACCAAATGGCACGGATTTCGGCAAGTTGGTAACTCTGTACCACCGTTACTAGCAAAGGCTGTGGCGACGGAAATTATTCGCAGTTTGAATATTTCGCCTTGTAAGCCGAGTTTTGGATACACATTGGGAGAGGAAAAGCTATTACAATTTAATATGTCACAAGCGGCACAATATTATCAACGAGACTAGTAATATATGCAAGGTTAAGCTAAGTCCAAGCACGGAAGAATGTACTATCTTCCCAAATATTAGCAGCCGCCAGTGCGATCGCTGTCAATTCTTCCTTTTTAAGAGGCACAAAAGCCTGCGCTATCTTGACATTATTCTCTAATTGTGCAATAGTCTCTGCGGCAATTACACAACAATGAACTCCAGGCTGAGACATTGTGTAACCTAAAGCTTGCTCCATACCTGTCAACCCACCCGGTTTAAACAACCGTCCATAAGCCGGGACTTTCATCGCAATCACACCGACATTTTTTTCTTGAGCAACTGGTAGAACCACTGGGATAAATGGATGTGGGTGGTGTTTGTCGGCGGCATTCACAGGAATCAGTGTAGTGTGGAAAGGATAGCGACGCAAGCCTTCAGCAATCACTTGAGGGTCGTGATGTCCGGTAATACCTGCAAAGCGCACCAGTTTTTGTTCTATGGCTTCTTCTAAAGCTTTAATTGCACCAGATGGACTAAAGATGGTGTCGAGTTCTTCAGAAAAAGAAACGTGATGCAACTGCCACAAATCGAGATAATCTGTATTGAGACGTTTAAGCGATCGCTCCAATTCTCGCCATGCACCATCCCGATCTCTTTGATCAGTCTTGCTTGCTAGAAATACCTTTGAGCGATGGGGTGGTAGCACTTTGCCTAAATAATCTTCACTCGGCCCATAACTAGGTGCTGTATCAAAGTAGCGAATGCCAAGTTCCAGCGCTCTTTGAATAATTGCCGCAGCATCACCCTCTTTTCCTTCCCAGGATAGCGGCGTTTGTCCTGCTCCTCCTAACCCGAAGATAGGGAGTTTTACTTCTGTGCGTCCCAACACCCGTTCTGGCATAGTTGCTGGTGGTGTTGCCGTGTTGGTAGTATTTTGCCCAAAAGCATAAGTTGTCACAATACCTCCAGTCACAGCAATGCTGGTAATTAGGAAATTACGCCGCGTCCTTCCTTCTGTCATGCTTGGCTTTGGGGAAAAGTACTCTTCTTCTCAAATTTTAGCTAGGGATAATTAACTGGATATCCTTCTAAAGCATAGATTCATAGATTCATCACATTCCAGATAGGTAGGTCAAAATAAGAGCGATGCCTACGGCGGCAAGCTACCCACATCTCACAAATTAGGATTCTTTATTACTGATAAGTAGCTAAATAAGTAGATAAAAGGGAATAATTATACTTTGGGCTGTTGATAAATGCCTAGAAGTTGCTTTAGCTTATTCTGGTGTACAACTATTAAATTTGTTTTTGCCAATAGTAATTTCTGCAACTTAATTAAGCGCCTTCCATAGCGACCCGTTTGAGCAACTGATTGTTGCTACAGTCAGATTTTATGATTGTTCTTTGTTAACTGTGGATAGAAAAATTCTTAACTAAGCCTGATGTGCAATTTCTTAAGTAGTGTTAACACTTGAGTACTAATTTACCCTAACTTATCTTGTCTGCTTTGCGATAATTCCGCTTTATTTGCTTTGTAATTCTGTTATGACCTCTAAAGATCCTGTTGCCTCACCCGTAAATGGATTGGTTTTATCCGAAGAAGCCTTTTTCTTTGAGCGATCGCTCGATCTGCTGTCGGTCATTGGTCTGGATGGCTACTTTAAGCGCATCAACCCTGCATTTACCCAAACCCTCGGCCACTCAGAAGCAGAATTATTAGCCAATCCTTTTTTAGACTTCGTGCATCCAGACGACCACTTCGCCACGTTAGCAGAAATGGAGAAGGTGAAAACCGGGATACCAACGCTCAATTTCGAAAATCGTTACCGGACGAAGGATGGCTGCTACCGATGGCTGGGATGGACAGCATCTCCGCAGATTGTCCGGGGATTGATATACTGCGTTGCCCGTGACATGACCCAGCAGAAAGAGACCGAAACCGCCCTAAAACGCGCCAACCAGGAACTAGAACAGCGCGTTGCCGAACGGACTGCCCAGTTAGAACAGGCAAATGCAGTCCTAGCAGAACGGGAAGCCTTGTATCGAACGCTGACACAACACATCCCCAATGGCGCAGTTCACCTGTTTGACCATGACCTGCGCTTTTTGCTCGTTGAAGGTAGCGAAATCAAACAATTGGGATTAGATGGAGCGGCATTGGTGGGGCAAACCATTTGGGAAGTCCTGCCTCCAGAAACCTGTGAGCAAATTGAACCGATGTATCGTGCAGCACTAACAGGTCAAATTTCCGTCCAGGAAGTGGTTTATTCTAATCAGGTTTATGAAGTACATACTTTGCCTGTACGCAATGAGCAGGGTAAGATTTTTGCAGGCATGGTACTCAGCCAAAATATGACGCATCGTAAGCAGGCAGAAGCAGAGTTACAAAAAAGCAGGGCAACGCTGCAACGGCAACTAGCTGAGATTGAAAGCATCTACCAGTCTGCCCCAATCGGGTTGAATGTTCTCGATACCAACCTACGCTTTGTGAGGATTAACCAGCGATTGGCACAGATCAATGGATTTTCCGTAGAGGAACACATTGGGCGAACAATTCGAGAGTTACTGCCTAACATCGCCGATACTACCGAAGACTTGCTGCGCCCTGTCTTGAAAACAGGAGAACCGCTACTAAACGTCGAAATTCGGGGGAAAACTCCGGCACAACCGGGAGTAGAGCGTGTTTGGCTGGAGAGCTTTTTGCCGTTAAAGGATGGCGAACAGATAATTGGCATCAATACCGTTTGTCAAGAGATCACCCATGTATACGACGAGCTTCGCTTACGCAAACAGGCAGAAGAAGCCCTGCGGCGCTCTGAGGAACGCTATCGCACGCTGTTTGAAATGATGGAAGACGGCTTTTGCGTTATTGAAATGTTGTTTGATGCAAACAATACGCCGATTGATTATCGCTTCCTAGAAATTAACCCTGCATTTGAGCAACAAACCGGACTCCAACAGGCAGAGGGTAAAACGTTACGCCAACTCGTTCCCAATATGGAAGAATTTTGGTTTCAGACTTATGGCAGAGTGGCTTTAACGGGTGAACCCGTTCGCTTTGAAAATGGCTCTGAGGCAATGAATCGCTGGTTTGATGTTTATGCGTTTCGTATTGAGCAGCCAGAGATGCACAAAGTGGCGATCCTGTTCAAAGATATTAGCGATCGCAAACAGTCTGAAATAGCCCTGCGGGAGAATGAAGACCGCTTGCGGATGGCGATCGCCTCTGCCCAATTGGGAACCTGGGATTGGAATCTGGTTACAGGAGAATTGAAATGGGATAGTGGCTGTAAAGCCATGTTTGGGCTACCACCCGATGCCGAGAGTAGTGTAGAGACGTTTTTTGAGGGCTTACATCCCGATGACCGCGATCGGCTTCAAGAAATTATTCAAGAGGCGTTTAACCCAGCATCAGGTGGCTCTTATGACACTGAGTATCGAACCATCGGCATTCAGGATAAAATTGAACGCTGGCTGAGGGCGAAAGGGCAAGCCTACTTTGATGCAAACGGAAAACCGCTCCGCTTCATTGGTACGGTGTTGAATATTACGGAGCAAAAACAAACCGAAGCGCAATTAATTCATGATGTTTTTCACGATTCACTAACTGGATTGCCAAACCGTGCTTTATTTATCGAAAGGTTGGGGCAGGCGCTGGTGCGAACAAAGCGTCATTCAGACTACAGATTCGCTATTCTGTTCCTAGATGTGGATCGCTTTAAAGTTATCAACGATAGCCTTGGTCATATAATTGGGGATCAATTACTAACGGCGCTGGCACGCAGATTAGAAAAGTGTCTCCGTGCAGGAGATACAGTTGCCCGCTTAGGTGGAGATGAGTTCACAATCCTGTTAGATGATATCAAAGATTTAAATGATGCAAAAAATGTAGCAAACAGAATAAATGTAGCTTTGACAGGAGCTTTTAATCTTGGTGGAAATGAAGTAATTACTACTGTAAGTATTGGTATCGCTTTAGGCACAAGCACTTATAATCTGTCAGAAGAACTCATCCGTGACGCTGACATTGCACTGTACCGTGCTAAAGCATTAGGAAAAGCACGCTATGAAATATTTGATTATAGTATGTACAGTCAAGCTGCCCAGTTATTACAGTTAGAAATGGATCTACGACGGGCAATTGAACGCCAAGAATTTCAGGTTTACTATCAGCCAATTGTCTCGTTAGAAACTTATCAGATTATTGGCTTTGAGGCTCTTGTGCGCTGGCAACATCCTGAACATGGAATTATTTATCCAGAAAAGTTTATTCCCTTAGCAGAAGAAACTGGGCTAATTGTACCGATTGGTTATTGGGTATTACACGAAGCTTGCCGTCAGATGCGGGCTTGGCAATTGAAATTTCCTACTAACCCAAGCTTAACCATCAGTGTAAATATTTCTAGTAAACAGTTTTCCCACCTCAATTTGATTGAGAAAATTCGCCAAATTCTGCTCGATTCTGGTCTAGAAGGCAGCAGTTTAAAGTTAGAGATTACTGAAACCGTACTGATGAAAAATTCTGACTCAGCCACTGCTATGCTTTTGGAATTACAACAGATGGATATTCAGTTACATCTAGATGATTTTGGCACAGGTTATTCATCCTTGAGTTACCTACACCATTTTCCCTTTAGTGCATTGAAGATTGATCGTTCATTTGTTATCAACATTGGTGCTAATGGAGAAAACTTGGAAATTGTTCAGGCGATTATTTCCCTAGCACAAAGCCTTAACATAAATGTGATAGCCGAGGGTATAGAAACAAGAGAGCAATTAACACAGCTTCAAATTAAAAAATGCAAGTACGCACAAGGATATATTTTCTCTCGGCCACTTGATAGCAACTCGGTAGATGCATTAATCGCATCTAGCTTGTACTTTCAGCTAAATTAAGAGTTCTTAGGATTTGTTATATATTTAACGCCTATGTTCAGCTTGGATGCCGTGATAATACCAATCCTAAATGTCAGAATATCGCATTTAATCAGGATAGATGACAATAAGAGCAATGCCTACGGCGGCAAGATACGCACTGATTTTTTTAGTTTAACTTTGAGGTGAGATCGCATTACTTACCACCGACGGCATTTT
>NZ_DASQZC010000426.1:0-35219 GCF_035638895.1 Nostoc sp.
CTAGAAATCAACAAAACCAAATATAGCCTAGAGGGCTTTGCCCTCGTCAGCACTATTAACTCTGATTATTCTTCTCTTGCTGGATTCTTTGAGCGATCGCTTCTGCAATTATCTGATTATTCTCTTCTATAGGTTTACCATTTCAATTTTCGATACTCATTAACGAAGTTCAAAGACTCGTTAACGGAGATAAAAGGTGGATTCATCCAGTTCAAAGACTTGTTAACGGAGTTCAGAGGTGGATTCATCCAGTTCAAAGACTCGTTAACGGAGTTCAGAGGTGGATTCATCCAGTTCAAAGACTCGTTGACGGAGATAAAAGGTGGATTCATCCAGTTCAAAGACTCGTTAACGGAGATAAAAGGTGGATTCATCCAGTTCAAAGACTCATTAACGGAGTTCAAAGGTGGATAAATAGAATAGGGGCGTACATTTGTACACCCCTACAGTTTACCGATGAGTATTCAATTATCAAGAGACAGGAGTTTTAGCAGATTTACCTCTACTAATAGCTTTAAAACGTTCGCCCAACTGTTCAGCGACAGTTTTTAAGCCTGGAGTCTTTTTCGATGCAGTCTTAACGTAATCATAAACAGTCAAACTGTTGGTCATGGCTTCACTACCGACTGCCATTAGGGTATCATCTACCTGTTCGGTGAGTTGCTGCATTGAAATCAAAACTTCGGTGAGCGCAGTGGCTAATTGATAATCTCGAACAAGTTCTTCAACCTCAAAAGTGGCTGGAAGAATTTCGCGGTTAGACTGAGCAGCAGTGACACTATTGTTTACAAATGCTAGGCTTTTATCGCCCATTTTTACCAACTTGCGCCGTTCTTCAGTGCTAAGAGTGACTAAAAAGGGCATCTTTTGTTGGATTTTTTGTAGCGCGGCTTTGATTTCTTGGATATCTTGTGGCGAAAGGGCGGCTGCAATATTTTGATAAGCCATTATATATTTACCTTGGGAGTTCTAATGGTGAAGTAGCAATAGTTGCTAAGTATATAATTCCCATTGGTAAGCGCGATCGCACATCATAACCTATTTATTTATCTGTTTTAGCGCCTATGCTGAAGGATACTGACCAGATGCAATCAAAGCTTGTCGCTCTACAATCCTTTCATCGCCGTTAAAATCTAGGATACGTGCGGTAACTTCACCGATATCTGTTTGATGTTGAATTACAGCCTCATCTAGTCGAAAATGCTCACCCCAAAAGTCTCTGCGTGGGTTAAAAAACCGCACAATTTCGCCAGTTTGCCAATTAATTGACCCTAAATCCGTTCCTTTTTGCAGGTTACAGAAGATACAGGCATAACAGAGATTATCTGCTGTTGTAGCGCCGCCGTGTTTGATGACCTTCTTCAAAGGATTCAATAAATCCAGGGATATCAAGTAACTCTTGGGTAGCGTCTTCACTCTCTTTATCTGCGAGATACGCTAAAAAGTCAGCAACTAGTTCTAAGCGTTCAGAAGATAATCCATCTAGATATTGGTTGATTTGCTGACGAACTTCTGTATTGTTCATATTTTCACTGCTCTTTTACTTCTCTAATTGTGCCAACTTCTTCTGAGCATACTCCCGCACTTTTTCATCTGGGTCATTTTTGGCGCGATCGCGCAACAGTGGTAAAGTCTGGGGATGCTGAGGATGAGGATATTGCTCAATGATTGCCTCAAGTGCTATTTGCCGGGAAGGAACCTGATTCCTATTAGAAGTGCTATCAGTTGAAAAATCCAAAAATATCGGATTAAAGGAATCATCAACAGCACATTCACAAAGGAAATTATAAATTTCAGGACTAGTCTGCCAACTCTTAATCAGTTCTTCCATCACTTCGTGTTTGATATAGCCGAAATTATCAAGTTGAGCAGGTTTTTTGAGCAAAGATAAGACGAAAGATAAAATATTAAGTTGATTTTTCCATCCCTGTGTTAACTGTTTCACTACTGTACTTTGTACTACCGAATCATTACTAGACTGAGCAAGGGATTCGAGCATTGGCAAAGTCTCTGGATCATCTTTCCAACCTCGCGCTAACTCTTGCACTGCCATAGTCTGTATGTTTCTATCCTCCCTAAATTGAGTAAGGGATTTAAGCATTGGCAAAATCTCTGGGTCATCTCTCCAACCTCGCGCTAATTCTTGTATTGCTGCATAGGCAGATGTATTATTCGTATCATGAATAGGTTTAGCAAGAGATTTGAGTATTGGTAAAGTATCGGGATCATTTTTCCAACCTCGCACTAACTCTCGCACTGCCATAGCTGGTATATCTCCATCCTTTCCATTCAAACCATACATAGCTAAAGTTTTTAGCCAAGGTAACGTCTCTACGTGGTTACTCCATGTAGTTGTAATGACTGAAACTACCTTAGTGTTAATTTTAACGATTAAGTTAGCTTGGTCTGTGTCTGTAAAGAGATTAGCAACATCTTCTGAACTGTAAGGAACATAATACTCCGCTACTTTTTTTAGATAGTTAAGCAATTTATTGTCAGTCACTGTTATTGTAGAGCGGTTTTTTACATCTAAAATACAATCAGATGCAAGAAAAAGTATATCAGTAAGCTTTTCTTCATAAGCACCTTCATTTAGTCCGTCCTCAAATGTTTCGATTAAATGTTCAATAATGTCTCCTGCGAATTTTGATTCAAGACTTCCTGCAATCAAACGTAAAACTTCATGCCAACTTTCATCTTGCCAGTGTTTGCCAAAAACTTCATTCTTAAGCTCCTCAATACTCAGCGTTCGCGTTTCTTTAAACTGCCAGACAAACTCCCAAGCACAGAAATATTCTAAAAATGTCCGATGCACAAAAGCATAATAATCCGCACCCACGAAACATAACATAAAGTTGCGAGTCTTTAGTTGCTCTTTCAACCTCTCAGCTTTATATTTGGCTTTATACAATGGGATGCTTAGGCGTTGCATATAAGTAGTGAATATTTCTTCTAAATCATCCTTATTTATAATGTTGCCAGCTAAAGTTTTTTCACGAGTTTGCATTTTATAAGCAACTTGACGCAACATTCCTTCTTTATCTTTAAAGGTAATATATTTTAGTTTTTTATCTGGTTTCAAATTGCGTTTATTATCCCAATTATGTAGCAGTAATTTGGAAACCTCTTCATAGAGTTTAATTCTATTTCTGGGTAATTCTTCTCCCTTGAGATTCAGAATTGCCATCATCGTCAACAACAGAGGATTTCCCGCTAATTCTGCAATAGATTTGGAAGCTTCAATTCCTCTTTGTAGCCGTTCCCGTTTTCTCACTTTATCTACTGCATCTGTAAAAGTTAACTCATGCCAACGGTAGATAAAATCCTGAATTTGTTCTAAGTCTAAATCTTGTAAAATAAAGTGGCGAAACTCAGCATTAAGCAATCGTTGCGGTTTATAGCCAATAATCCGAGAAGTGACAATTACCTGCACATCAGGATAGTCATTAGTAAAGCGATGAATATCAGTAATTACATCCTCTCGCTTACCAGGGTCAAATACCTCATCCAAACCATCAAACATCAGTAAGGCATTACCAGCTTTTAATTTCTTATCTAGTTCAAGCTGATTGAGGTGATGAATTGCACCACTACCTTGATGGAAGAATTCGAGAAAATTATTGCACTCTTTATCTTCCCGTCGCCGCATATAAGTGCGTAATTCAATTAGCAAGGGAATTGGTAATGAGATAACATTATCCAGTGGAGACTCTGCCCAATTCAAAGCCAGAAACTGCAACAAAGTAGACTTCCCGGAACCAGGATCGCCTAAAATCACAATATATTTATAATCTTGCTTTTTATTGACAACATCTAAAACACAACGGATCGGCTGTTCAAAATAAACCCGTTTGTGGCGTTCTAACTCTTCTAATTCAACAGCTTCTACTTGGTCACTTTCTCGCAGTCGTCTAAGATGTTCTTTAGGCAGTTCGTGAACTTGTGCTAAAACTTGATGAGTTTCCCGGACATTTTGAGCAGTAAAAATCCGCCATAATTTCAGTTCGTTATAGGCATAGCCGCTAGTATCTAAGCTATCTAACTTGAGATTGCCATAGCACTCACGGATTCCTTCTTGATATTTAACTAAATCAAATGTGGTAATTTTCTGAGCATTGCTTTCTAAGATATATTTAATTTTGTCCAGATTTTGGGAATCGAGAATATCTCTGAGTTCAGGAATTCCTTGAATAATCTCTTTAACCTTTTGCAGATATTTCTTAGCAACCCGCTTCCAGTTAAAATCATCTGGTAACGGATTTGAAACATTAATTTTATCCCAAATCTCTTGTAATTTATTAGTATCTATAGCTGGATTATTATCTTTAAAGGCATTTCCCAAAAGTTCTTTGACTTCTTGATTTTTGAGAAATTGCTTTATCGGCTGCGTATACTTTTTGATTTCATCTTCAGAAAGTTCTCCACCTTTTAAATCTTCCTGCACCAGTTGTAAAAATTCTTTTAAAGCTTTCCCAGCAGCAATTTCTATGTCTTCTTTCTTAAGTTTCTCTAAAATATTGCCAGGGATGCCTTTTAATAAATCTTTAGCCCAATCCTTAGCAGCATCCTTGGCTAAGTCTTCCAGAATGGGTTTAAAAATAAACCCGGCGGCCTGAGTTACACCCCAATAAGCTAACCAGTCCAGCATAATACTCGTTTCTGTTGAGATTTTGACTACGAGTATATCCACTAGCCAGGGTAATGTTTACAGATTTTGGAGTTATTGCAGAAATATCAGAACATAGGGTGGTGATAATTCCGTTAAGTGTGAGGAATTTTTTGGTTTAAAAGAGCGATCGCCCTGCCTTTCTTGGTAACTTTCGTTTCACCCATTTTTTGATGAGTTAAGAAAAATAAGAGTAAATAAAGATATTTTAAGTATTTTAAAAAACTAGTACCCCTGAGTTACCTTTGTTCAAACTCAGGATAGAATCGGCTTGCCGAAAGTTCCGTGTAACGTAAATCACTAAAAAGCTAGAGGGAAATTTAAGATGGTTGCATTTGCTTCAAAACCAACACAGATACTTGGAGGCATATTAGCTACATCGTTACTGAGTCTAATGTCCTTAGAGGTTCTTAGTGCCGCAGCCTTGGGCAATCCGCCCCCTGCGTCTGTTGAAACTAAGGTTAAAGTGCCTAGTACAATGAACTTTGCGCCCTTTAATACTGACCGTTACTTGAAAGTGCCGCCCAATTTCTCCGCCTCTGTTTATGCTCGCATTAAGAAAGCTCGTTTTATGGCAGTTGCTCCCAATGGGGATCTTCTAGTATCACAGCCGAGTACGGGTAAAGTGTTAATTGTCCGGCCAAATGGCAGCAAAGACCCAATTATTTCTGACTTCGTGACGGGTCTACGCAAACCACACGACATTGTATTTCATAAGATTGACAACACCACATACGTTTATATCTCTGAGACTCATCAAATTAACCGCTTCATCTACAGCTCTGGAGATAGAGTCGCCAAAAATCGCCAAATCGTTATAACTGGCTTACCAGACAGCAGCACATCGGAACTCAAAGGCTCTTATGGTCACGAGCTAAAAAATATCGCACTTGATGCCAATCACAAACTGTACGTGTCGATCGCCTCTACGTGCAATGCTTGCAAGGAAGATACTGTTAGTAACCCAAAACGCGGTGCAATTTACCAATACAATGCCAATGGAACCAATCAACGGCTTTTTGCCCAAGGTTTACGTAATGCCGAAGGATTAGCATTTTTACCTGGCACAAATGACCTTTGGGTAGTCGTTAATAATCGAGATCAGATCCGCTATCCCTTCAACGATAGTACTGGCAATTACGGTAAGATTATCCCCTCTTACGTAGACAACCACCCGCCAGAGGAGTTCACGAAAGTCCGAGATGGCGGTAACTACGGTTGGCCATTCTGCAACCCCAATCCTGACACGCCAACTGGCTTGAACAATATGCCGTTTGACCGCGACTATGAATTCAATCGTGATGGAAGTGTTAATTGCAATGCAATGGACAGGATTAGCAAGGGTATTCAAGCCCATTCGGCTCCCTTGGGACTAACATTTTTACAAAATACTAGGTTTCCCAGCCTGTACTCAAGTGGGGCAGTGACGGGGTTACATGGTTCATGGAATCGGCAGAAGAAAACGGGCTATAAAATAGCTTACTTTCCCTGGAACAGTACGACAAAGGCTCTAGGAGAAGAGATGGATTTAGTCAACGGTTGGCTAATTCCAAGAACGGAAGAAGTCTGGGGGCGACCGGTAGATATGGTAGTCGATCTGCAAGGTAATTTGTTAATTTCGGATGACTACAGTGGTACTATTTATAAGCTCTCTTACACGCCGCCAAGACAGGTTAAGGTCTACAGAGATCCTAATTTGGCTGGAGTTTCCCAGTCTTTTCCTGCAAGTCCAGGAGTATACGAAGCGGTCAAAGGTGGCTTAAATGTTGTAGGGAATGACGCTATTAGCTCATTAAGTGTACCACCGGGTAGAGTGGTACGTGTCTGCCAAAATGAAACTGGTGGTCGATGCCGTGAGTTTAGTGCTGGTGATTATAAATCTCTTGGAGCTGACTTCGATAACAAAATATCGTTTATACAAGTCAAGTAGTCCCACTTAGGGGATTTTAGATTTTAAATTTTGGATTTTGGTGAAGCAGCGCGGTCTTGGGGGTTTCCCCCATGAGCGACTGCTGTTAGCGTAGCGTTAGCGAGTCTTCGAGCGTCACCCGTTCGCGCAGCGTCTCCCCTTGGGAGAAGGGATTGAATAGGCTAAAATCCAAAATTTAAAAAGTCCCAGAGCAAGCGAATTTAAACGCGAGAACAATTTTATTATCCAAAATCAAAAATTGAGTCACCTGTGCTGCTTTTGGCTTATTGTCCTCCAGTTAAGTAGAAACTGCGATATCTAGATGGGCTGTGCGATCGCAATTTTCCCTACTGCACGCCCAGTTTCGCTATAAGCATGAGCCGCCGCTAGTTCTTGTAAGGGATATGTGCGATCAATCACCACACGAATTTTATCCGCTTCAATCAATTCTTTGAGAAAAAGCAAGTCTTTAGCATTAGGTTTCTCAAAGAGAAATTTCGCTTTTTGACCGGGAAGGAACGCTGTTAAGACGCTCTCTAACAAGACTTCAGGGCTAGGTAATGTGCTGATATAAATTCCGTTGGGTTTGAGGACTCTTTTGATTTGTGAGAGCGATCGCTTACCCACTGCATCAAAGATAATGTCATACTGCGCTATATCTTCAGCAAAATCTTGTTGTGTATAATCAATCACGCGGTCTGCTCCCAAAGATTTCACCAAATCCAAATTTTTGGTACTGCTGACTCCCATCACCACTGCCCCTAAAGCCTTAGCTATTTGCACTGCAAAAATCCCAACACCGCCCGCAGCACCATTAATTAAAACATTTTGTCCTCTTTGAATATTTCCTTGATCTCGCAGCGCTTGCAGAGATGTGAGCGCTGCTAAAGGCACAGCAGCAGCTTCTTCATAAGATAAATTCGTTGGTTTAAGCACCGCCAAGTTTTCTGGAATGGCTGCAAACTCTGCGTAACCTCCTCCAGGGAAGCTAGTACTGCCATAAATAGCATCTCCTGGTTTAAAGCGAGTAACTTGGGAGCCAACCTCTACAATTTCTCCCGCTACATCAAACCCCAGAATCTTTGGGAATTTGCTGCCGCTAATCAAACTCAACATCCCTTGGCGAATTTTCCAATCAATGGGATTAACGCTGCTAGCACGAACTTTCACAAGTAACTGCATTGGCTCAATTTTCGGCTGCTCCACATCTTCATACTGCAACACTTCAGCGCCGCCATATCGACGGATAACCACTGCTTTCATCGCATTCCTCCTGCTACCCTGTTTGACTGAATGAACTCAGACAGCTTATGAATATAGTGTAGCGATGTCTAGGGCTACGCCTACGCATGGGAGTTAGCATTACCTTGCCCAGGCGATTAGAAATCTGGGCTATTACAGGCAAAACCCACGGAGGTGGGTTTCAAACTCTTGATTTAAAGTTTTAAGCTGTCGGACATTTAACTTGCAATAATTGCTTAAGGTGCGTAGGTGCAGCCCATCGTAGACATCGCTTTTTAAAAGACAACAGCGAACATTCTCTTTATTCTTCAGTCGTAAATACAATACCTTCATACAGGAGTTCAATCGGACACTCAAATTCAATGCTCCATAAAGTGATGATATCTCCATCCGTGTATGGGTAGTAAAGCCACATCCTACCCTCGCCCCGACAGTAACGCTCAACGGAGATTTTTTCCGAGTCAATCAAGATATACTCTTGCAAACTAGGGATTGTCAGATAATAAGTAAATTTTTCACCCCGATCTTTAGCGCTTGTACCTGGGGAAAGAACTTCGGCAATTAGTTTGGGATGTTGAATAAATTTGCGGGCATTGAGGTCTTGAGGGTCGCAACTGACAATAACATCAGGATAATAGTAGCGGCTCTGGGGAGTAAGTTGCACTTTTACGTCTGACACATTCGCTCGACAATCTCTGGAACGCAAATGAGGGCGTAAGGCAGTGTACAAGTTAAGTGCAATGTCGTTATGGGGAATCGTACCGCCTGTCATGGCAAATACTTCGCCATTGGCATATTCATAGCGAACGTCTTGCTGAGGTTCCCATTCGAGATATTCCTCAACGGTCATTTTTGGCGGCTGTTGGGGGATGGCTATCATAACTAAGATTTTTTCACGCTTGGTTTGATTGTAGCTAAATAGTATCAGCAACAAAGAGCGGTATCTGGAAAACCTCTCTCCTAAAAGAAGAAAGACTTTAAACTTTCCTCCTTTGTGACGCGGGCAGGAGGTTAGGTTTTTTGCTAAGGTTTGTAGTGAGCAATTCAGAAAATTCATTGCGATCGCTCAATCATGTTAGATTATAGTTTGTTGTTTCTCTTAAACACAAAATCTGAGAGTTTGCTACCCATCTCCTCATTGTGGGAATGAAAAAAAAGGAGTTAAAAGTTAAGTTTTTTGAAAATTATATGCAGCAACACATCTATTTCCATTAGCTTCTACGGCTTACCAGATAAGGCTTAAAGGCATAATTGAACATCATTGTCAAAGAAAAATTAAAAAAATATGAAGTGCATTTTTACCCTCAAAAAAATGATATGTTAGATACAGAATTGAATTTCGCGCGTTTATGGAGTAGAACAAGATAGATTACTTCAGTTTTTCACCCTCAAACCCTTGGCAATTCTTGCTTTTGACGCAAATTGAGGGCAATATGAGTACAAATTTAAATAACTAAAACCCAGTTGCAAGTAGATTAAAGTCTTTGCTGGGATTGGGTTGTGGCTGAGTACAAAGAAATCCTGAACCCCTATCTATAAACACTAGAACCCCAACCAAAAAATACTAGAACCCCTACCCGAAAAAAACTTTTTTAATTCTTGTAATGCTTGAAGAATTAGGGTTTTTAGTATTTGAGTACAAATGTAATAAATCCAATAAATTCTATCCTAGAGAGACGCAGTGTTTGGCTAGGAGACGGCTGCTATAAATCTTATATCGCCAATCACCTAACGCTCTGAAACAAAACAAAGCGAAAAGTGAGTGGAGGGATGACATAGCACCATGCCTGAAGTGAAGAGAAGTCGCGGCTGTAAGCACAAATTCTACCCAAGAACCGAACGTTGACACACACCAGCCGAACATCAGATATCTATCGCCTGCATTACTTGAAAACAAGTTGCCCGAACCCAAGGGTTTGCAGGAAGTGTGGAAGACGCGACTTCAATTCTGGGCATAGAGAGCAGCAACATCTCCCACAGTGGCAGCCAAGTCCACCGACCTTTTGCGAAACTCAATGACATCACCGTCTACACGACTCCTCAACTCCAACGCTACGGAATCGACAACCCAAGCAAAGTCCGGTGGTTGCGGCTGCGACAGCCCCAGCAGCGCCACCGTGGAAAGGGATCAAAAGCTCGAAGAACGCATTGCTAAACATCCCTGCTACAGCGAAGACGCCCATCACCACTATGCCCGGTTGCACGTTGCAGTTGCACCAGCTTGCAACATCCAATGCAACTATTGCAACCGCAAATATGATTGCGCTAACGAAAGCCGTCCTGGAGTAGTTAGCGAATTGCTAACACCAGAAGAAGCAGCACACAAAGCTTTAGTCATTGGTGGTAAGATTCCGCAAATGACAGTTGTGGGAATTGCTGGCCCTGGCGACCCTCTGGCGAACCCAGAAAAAACCTTCCGCACATTTGAGTTGATTGCAGCACAAGCACCCGATATTAAGCTTTGCTTATCAACCAATGGTTTAATGCTACCTGACTACATCGATCGCATTAAACAATTAAATATAGATCACGTTACGATCACCATTAACATGGTAGATCCTGAGATCGGTGCATTGATTTATCCTTGGGTTCACTACAGACGCAAGCGTTACAGAGGTCTTGAAGGTGCAAAAATCCTCCACGAAAGACAGATGGAAGGATTGCAGGCCCTGAAAGATGCTGATATCTTGTGCAAAGTTAACTCCGTAATGATTCCCGGAATTAATGACCATCACTTAGTCGAAGTGAATCGAGTCATTCGTGAGAAAGGTGCATTCTTACACAACATCATGCCATTGATTTCTGCACCAGAACATGGCACACACTTCGGTTTAACCGGTCAACGTGGCCCCACACCCAAAGAACTCAAAGAAGTTCAAGACAACTGCTCTGGTAACATGAAAATGATGCGTCACTGTCGCCAGTGCCGTGCCGATGCAGTAGGATTATTAGGAGAAGACCGCAGCCAAGAATTTTCCAAAGAGAAATTCTTGGAAATGACTCCAGAATATGACATGGAGCAACGCGCTACCGTTCACGAAGGGATTGAGAAGTTTAAAGAAGAACTTAAAGTAGCCAAAGATAAGGCGCTTGCCGGCAAGAAATTTGCCAACAGTCCTAAAATCTTAGTTGCAGTAGCAACCAAAGGCGGTGGATTGGTTAACCAACACTTCGGTCATGCGAAAGAATTCCAAATTTACGAAGTGGGTGGGGACGAAGTTCGCTTTGTCAGCCATCGCAAAATTGACCAATACTGCCAAGGTGGATACGGCGAAGAAGCTTCTTTTGAGCATATTATGAAAGCGATCGCAGATTGCAAAGCAGTTTTAGTCTCCAAGATTGGTAACAGTCCTCAAGAAAAATTGCTTGAAGCTGGAATACAGTCTGTTGAAGCTTACGACGTGATTGAGAAGGTTGCTTTGGAGTTCTACGAGCAATACGTTAAGGAATTAGGGAATAACGAATAGGGAATAGGGAGTAGGGAGTAGGGAATTTCAATATTCACCACTCCCCACTCACCACGGGCTAAACCTTAGCTATCCGTACTACTTCACCACTCCCCACTCCCCACTCCCCGCGCCCAAAAGGAGAATAAATCATGGCTTACAAAATTCTTACTAGCCAGTGTATTTCCTGCAATCTCTGTCTAACGGTATGTCCTACAAATGCAGTTAAAGTGGTTGACGGACAGCACTGGATTGACCCTGAACTTTGTACAAACTGTATTGGTAGCATTCATACCGTGCCTCAGTGTAAAGCTGGTTGTCCCACCTGCGACGGTTGCGTTAAGCAGCCTAGCGATTATTGGGAAGGCTGGTTTACCAATTACAACCGCGTAGTCGCTAAATTAACAAATAAACAAGATTACTGGGAACTTTGGTTTCAAAGCTATTCTCAGAAATACTCAGAACAGTTGCAAAAGCGCCAACCCCAAATAATTCGTAATTCGTAATTCGTAATTCGTAATTGAAGACAACAATGCAAAATAACTGCATCTATCTTGATAATAATGCTACCACTAAGGTAGACCCAGAAGTTATAGAGGTAATGTTGCCTTACCTCACAGATTATTACGGCAATCCCTCCAGTATGCATACCTTTGGTGGGCAAGTCGGTAAAGCAGTGAGAACAGCAAGAGAACAACTTGCAGCCATCCTGGGAGCCGATGAGTCAGAAATTGTCTACACAAGTTGCGGAACTGAGGGAGATAACGCGGCGATTCGAGCCGCACTGTTGGCGCAACCTGAAAAGCGACATATTGTCACCACCCAAGTTGAACATCCGGCAGTACTCAATGTCTGCAAACAATTAGAAACCCAAGGTTACACTGTTACCTATCTATCAGTAAATCATCAAGGGCAGCTGGATCTAGATGAACTAGAAGCTTCCTTGACGGGTAACACCGCCCTGGTGACAATTATGTATGCTAATAATGAAACTGGAACGATTTTCCCGATTGAGCAAATTGGGTTGCGCGTCAAAGAATCTGGCGCTATCTTCCATGTAGATGCGGTGCAAGCAGTGGGAAAAATCCCGTTGAATATGAAGACTAGTACTGTGGATATGTTAACCCTGTCTGGTCACAAGCTACACGGGCCGAAAGGAATTGGTGCTTTATATATCCGGCGCGGGGTTAGGTTCCGTCCTTTTATTCTTGGGGGACACCAAGAACGCGGACGTAGAGCGGGAACAGAGAATGTCCCAGCAATTATCGCCTTGGGCAAAGCTGCGGAACTAGAACTGTTACACTTAGAAGAAGCGATCGCAAGAGAAAGAAAACTGCGCGATCGCCTCGAACAAAGTTTACTTGCTAAAATCCCCGATTGTGTCGTTAACGGTGACATTACGCAGAGATTGCCCAACACCACAAATATCGGCTTCAAGTATATTGAAGGTGAAGCTATCTTACTATCCTTGAATAAATACGGTATCTGTGCATCATCCGGTTCTGCTTGCACCTCCGGTTCACTGGAACCTTCCCACGTCCTTCGGGCAATGGGCTTACCTTACACAACTTTGCACGGTTCCATTCGCTTCAGTCTTTGTCGCTACACCACAGAAGCAGAAATCGATCGGGTAATAGAGGTAATGCCCAGTATTGTGGAACGTTTACGCGCCCTCTCACCCTTCAAAAATGATGACGCGGGTTGGTTGCAAGAACAGGAGCAAGCACTAGCGCACCGTTAGGGAATAGGGACTGGAGATTAGGGACTGGTGACTAGGGACTAGGGAAGAATTTTCCCATCCCCAGTACCCAATCCCCAGTACCCAGTACCCAATCCTCCAATCTAAAATCCAAAATCTAAAATCTAAAATACGTTATGTGGGACTACACTGATAAAGTATTAGAACTGTTTTACGATCCCAAAAATCAGGGAGCAATCGAAGAAACGGGCGAAGCTGGAGTTAAGGTTGCAATGGGCGAAATCGGTAGCATTGCTTGCGGTGATGCTCTGAGATTGCACCTGAAAGTGGAAGTAGAATCTGATAAGATTCTAGATGCTCGCTTTCAAACCTTTGGTTGTACTAGTGCGATCGCATCTTCTAGTGCATTAACCGAAATGATCAAAGGTTTAACTTTAGATGAAGCTCTGAAAGTGTCCAACAAAGACATTGCAGATTACCTTGGTGGTTTGCCAGAAGCAAAGATGCACTGCTCTGTAATGGGACAAGAAGCGCTAGAAGCCGCTATCTATAATTATCGTGGCATACCTCTAGCTACCCACGATGATGATGATGAAGGCGCGTTAGTTTGCAGTTGCTTTGGCATCAGCGAATCTAAAATCCGTCGCGTGATTCTAGAAAATCATCTCACGGATGCTGAACAAGTAACAAATTATGTAAAAGCTGGTGGCGGATGCGGTTCCTGTCTGGCGAACATTGATGATATTATTAGATCAGTTCAACAGGAATACGCCTCACCTGCTCTCAACAATTACGGCGTACAAGTTGCCACAGAAATTGTTACGTCTAAAGAGCGATCGCTAACAAATGTGCAAAAGATTGCTCTAATTCAAAAAGTTCTTGATGAAGAAGTCAGACCCGTACTCATTGCAGACGGGGGAGATGTAGAACTCTATGATGTAGAAGGCGATCGCGTTAAAGTTGTCCTGCAAGGTGCTTGCGGTTCCTGTTCAAGCAGTACAGCAACTCTGAAAATTGCGATCGAAGCCAGATTACAAGATCGTGTCAGCAAGAGCCTTGTAGTCGAAGCAGTTTAGGAATTGCTGTAGGACTTAACGTATTCTACAAATACGCCCTAATATGCATTCAGCCAGGAATAGAAAGTAGGATTTGAACCATATAATTGTCTCCACATCAATGCTTCAATCTTACCGAGAACCGATAGCTAAATTAGCTATCACGGCTAACAGCATATAGGCAAAAAATTAAGCGCCTACTTGCAAATTTCATCATCCAACTCGCTTCAAAGGAACAGGATATGAGCACATTGTACGACAACATTGGTGGACAACCAGCTATTGAACAAGTAGTAGATGAACTCCACAAACGCATTGCCGCAGACAGCCTCCTCAATCCCATTTTTGCTGGTACAGATATGGTAAAGCAACGCAATCATCTAGTTGCTTTCTTATCTCAAATATTTGAAGGGCCAAAGCAATACGGCGGTCGTCCAATGGACAAAACCCACGCTGGAATGAATCTACAGCAACCACACTTCGATGCGATCGCCAAGCATCTCGGTGAAGCAATGGCTGTGCGTGGCGTGTCAGCAGAAAACACCAAAGCTGCACTAGATCGCGTCACAAATATGAAGGGCGCTATTTTGAACAAGTAATAGGACTTATGCATTGATTGTTGACAAATAACAACATCAAGTCCTATTGAATCTTGCAAGCTGAAACACATTATGACGTATTTGTAAATTGCGTAATTTTCTTTGTTCTTTGTCAAAACAAATGACAAAGGACAAAGGACAAACAACCAAAAGAAAAAAAATTTAACGAGGAAGAACGATGTACTTATTGCCAATAATTTGGGCTGTGGAGCGATCGCCCCCAGCAGGCATTTATGCCAACTGTACCAACGATGCTCTACACGCGCTCACTACTGTCGCTCAACTGGCGTGAACGCAACTGACAAACGCGCATACCCACCAACCAACCAATTGCAGGGAAACACGAATCATGACTGAAGAAAAGATTAGACAGATAGCTTTCTACGGTAAAGGCGGTATCGGTAAATCTACCACCTCCCAAAACACCTTAGCAGCTATGGCAGAAATGGGTCAACGCATCCTCATCGTCGGTTGCGATCCCAAAGCTGACTCCACTCGTTTGATGCTGCACAGCAAAGCTCAAACAACCGTTCTTCACCTCGCCGCAGAACGTGGTGCAGTAGAAGATATCGAACTCGAAGAAGTAATGTTAACCGGTTTCCGTGACGTTCGTTGCGTAGAATCTGGTGGGCCAGAACCCGGTGTAGGTTGCGCCGGTCGTGGTATTATCACCGCCATCAACTTCTTAGAAGAAAATGGTGCTTACCAAAACCTAGACTTCGTATCTTACGACGTGTTAGGTGACGTTGTGTGCGGTGGTTTCGCAATGCCTATCCGTGAAGGCAAGGCACAAGAAATCTACATCGTGACATCAGGTGAAATGATGGCGATGTATGCTGCTAACAACATCGCTCGTGGTGTTCTTAAGTATGCTCACACTGGTGGCGTGCGTTTGGGTGGTTTGATTTGTAACAGCCGTAACACAGACCGGGAAATCGACTTGATCGAAACCTTGGCAAAACGGTTGAACACCCAAATGATTCACTACGTACCCCGTGACAACATCGTTCAACACGCAGAATTGCGCCGGATGACTGTTAACGAGTATGCACCAGAAAGCAACCAAGCTAACGAATACCGGACATTGGCTACAAAGATCATTGACAACAAGAATCTATCTATTCCTACACCCATCGAAATGGAAGAACTAGAAGAATTGTTGATTGAATTCGGTATTCTCGAAAGCGACGAAAACACTGCAATGCTAATTGGTAAGAGTGCTACTGAAGTTCCTGTAGTATAAATCGCTGCTAAAAAATAACGCTTTAGCACAAGGAAAAAGGAAAGATATCAATCTTCCCTTTGACCTTTCATCCTCTCGCTTACATCTCCCCCCTAATCTTAGAGGGGACTCCTAGTCCCCCTATGCCCCGATCCTTACGAGTCACAGAGGCTAAATATGACACCTCCAGAAAATCAAAACATCATCGAAGAAAGAAAAGAACTAATTAAAGAAGTTCTAGAAGCTTACCCCGACAAAGCTAAGAAAAAACGGGAAAAGCACTTAAATGTATACGAAGAAGGTAAGTCTGACTGCGGCGTTAAGTCTAACGTTAAATCCCTTCCTGGGGTAATGACCGCTCGTGGTTGTGCTTACGCCGGTTCTAAAGGTGTGGTTTGGGGTCCTATTAAGGACATGATCCACATCAGCCACGGGCCTGTTGGTTGCGGTTATTATTCTTGGGCTGGTCGTCGTAACTACTACATCGGCACCACAGGTATTGACTCCTTTGGTACCATGAACTTCACCTCTGACTTCCAAGAAAGAGATATCGTTTTTGGTGGTGACAAGAAACTTACCAAGCTCATCCAAGAACTGGATGTACTTTTCCCCCTCAACCGTGGTGTTTCCATTCAATCTGAATGTCCCATCGGTCTAATTGGGGATGACATCGAAGCTGTTGCTCGGAAGACATCGAAAGAAATTGGCAAGCCAGTTGTACCTGTGCGTTGCGAAGGCTTCCGGGGTGTTTCCCAATCTTTGGGACACCACATTGCTAACGACATGATTCGTGACTGGGTTTTCACCAGAGCAGACCAAGCCAAGAAAGACGGTACACTCAAGTTTGAAAGTACCCCTTATGACGTAGCCGTTATCGGTGACTACAACATCGGTGGAGATGCTTGGGCTAGCCGCATCCTGTTAGAAGAAATCGGCTTGCGCGTAGTCGCTCAGTGGTCTGGTGATGGCACCATCAACGAAATGTTGATGACCCCCAATGTGAAGATGAACCTCATCCACTGTTATCGGTCGATGAACTACATCAGCCGTCACATGGAAGAAGCTTATGGTATACCCTGTACGAAGTATGATTTAATCTTATGTGATACCAACATTTAGTCCAGGTCTAACTTTGCTCAATTTAAACATTGTTCTAAATGGACTAAATTTTAAGACACATTTAAGACACAATGAAAAGCAAGGCACAGGACGTTTTTGAGGATTTCACTCCGCCAGCATCTACCGATGGCAGCTATTTAGGAACGCAGAAACACATGAAAGCTACTCGGCAGCATCTGGAACGCAAGTTTGATAAAGGTTTGACAGACACTAGGGCCCGTTTAAAAGCCGCTAAGGTCAAAGTGGGTTTGGTCGTGGCGCGGGAGACAATTCAATTGCAAGCGTCTCTACCAATCAAACCCGGCGAGCGCGACACTAAAGGAAATGGTTTTAAGCAGTACAAGATTTCGCTAAATATCCCTGCAAGTTTGGACGGGTTGAGAACAGCAGAGGAAGAGGCAAACGAGCTAGGCAAGCAGCTTGCCCGTAAACAGTTTGAATGGACTGATAAATATCTGGGTAAAATCGCTAAGGTCGCCAACAGATCCCAAACCCTTGGTGATGTTTTAGAAGAGTTTGAAACTGAGTATTTCAAAACACGCAAGTTAACAGAAAAAAGTAAACACACCTTTTTCTATTACAAGGAGTATTTGCGGCGATTGATTGGGCTAGATACTTTATTGACTCAAGCGGAGATTGATAAAAAGTTTGCAGAATTGACGGGAGATTCTGCCAAATACAGCGCCGTTAAATCGTTGAAAGTTTTAAAATCAACTCTTAACTTAACTAGTTTCACCCTCGAACATTTTAAAGCTACACAACCCAAAAGTCAGGCTAGGGACATTCCCAGTGATCAGGATATCATCAAATATCAGGAATCTTTTCATCATTATTCTTTGACTAGAAGCCTAACAATCAAAAAGAGTTGTTTAGACAGTTGGAAGATGTGGGAATGGGTCTATGGAATGCTTGCTACTTATGGACTACGCCCAAGAGAACTGTTTGTAAATCCTGAAATTGATTGGTGGCTGAGTCCTGAAAATAAAGATAATACATGGAAGGTTCACCCAGATACTAAGACTGGTTATAGAGAAGCTTTACCGTTACATCCTGAATGGGTTTACTTGTTTGATTTAAAAAACGTAGAGTATTTGAAACTTTTGAAAGCTCAAACTGATGACAGAACTAGCTTTACAGATATCAACACTATTCGGGTTAATTGTTCATCGTGGTTTAGGCGCGTAAATATTCCGTTTACGCCCTATGACTTACGCCATGCTTGGGCGATTAGAGCGCACATGATGGGCATTCCAATTAAAGCGGCTGCTGATAATTTGGGGCATTCTGTAGAGATTCACACTGAGATTTATCAGAAGTGGTTCAGCTTGGAGAACCGGAGGAAGGTAATTAAGCAGGCAGTGGATAAAAAAGATGACATGGATACGTTGATACAGGAGAACGCACGGCTAAGGGCTGAGGTGGAATATCTCAGGCAAGCTCTGGCGCGGCATCAAATCAGTGAGGTGCTGTCTAGTTAACTGACAGCAGAATACGGTTTATTAACAGAGGTGCATCTCTATCTGTTTCGTTTTAAACTGTTAAATTAGTACTGCTATATTTTTGAGCAATATATTAGATAAAAAGGCTATTTTTTGGGAATTTTTGTTAAAAAATAGCCAGCCAAAAAAAATGTCTACAGTTGCTAAAAACGGCATCCAGAGCGAGTTTTAACCGACTACAGTTGCGTCTACACCTGTAGAGAGTGTAGACGCACTCAACCCGCACTGTAACCGCACTTGTCACCGTTGATCGTGGCAGTGTAACCGCCTTTATCACCGTCGATCGTGGCACTGTAACCGTACTTGTCACCTTCTGTTGTTGCGGTGTAGGCGAACTGTAGACGGGTTGAAACCGAGTTGAAACCGTGCATAAGTTGACTATAAACCGTGCTTTAGTTCCTTGATAAAAGCCTCAATCGCCTTTCCTGACGTTGATTGCTTGCCCATTTTCAGCTTGGCAAGAGCGCGATCGCGGGTTGCCTCATAGTCTGGCTGCAAGGGTTTACCTACTGAAGCCAGATGTTCTTTGAGTTGCTGGTTGTCCTTTTCCAGTTTTTTAACCTCGTTCTGCAACTGGTTGACAACTTCACTATTGGCTACAGTTGAATCTTCATTGCTTAATTGCCCGGTAGTGCTAGCCTCCTTCTCTACTACCGGGCTTTCAATTTTCCCCGCAGTTCCTCCAGTTGCGATCGCACTTCAGTTAGACTTGCTTCTATCTCTTGATTAACCAATGACTTTATATCTACAGTTGTAGACAGTGAATCTGTAGACAAATCGGCAGATTTTGTAAGTATCCTTTGAGCCGTCTGGTTTAGACTTTCGCCCTCTAACTGCAATCCTTCTAGCCATTCCACAACTTCATCAGACAAGCGAAACGAAAATTGTTTGCTGACCATATCTTATGTGACTGAATACGTCTGTCTACAATAGTAGATGGTTTCAGAGTCCTTGTCTACAACTTTATTGACAGTCTGTATTCAAGTATTGTATTCTAAGTGTAGACAGATGAATACATTTATTAACTCAGGTTGCAGCGAGTAAATCGTAGCGTCGTCTCGCTCCCTGCCCACATGGGATGGTTAAATGATCATCTGGCTTTAAAGTTGTGCGATCGCAATCTGTTGCGAAATCTGCTTCAATGATTTCAGATACAACAAATGAAGTCAGCGCTTGAATGCGCCCCGGCAAGAGAGTCTCTTACCTCTCCCCCACCGGCACGACTTCCCCCTTAAAAGTTGTTCACGCCACTAAGGAGGCAATAAGAATGATAGCGTCAGACGCGCCCACTTTGGGCATTTTTCGTCAAGCGTCAAAGTTTTGGCGTTTGCGAGTGAGTAAAGAATTCAGCAAGCCCGAATATTACATTGGTCAAACCGTGCTGCACAAGACAAGAGTGAGGCAGGGTGAGATTTTGTACCCGGTAACAGTACTTGGACTTTCCTGGACTGGCATGGACTGGCAGTACATGGTTTCCTTGCCAGAAGACCACCCTTGGTTTGAGGTAGACGATAACGAGCGGGAATGGGTTGATGACCGGGAGCTAGAGCCGATGTAATTAAGATCCCTTGGTAGTAGTGATCATTTGAACTAAAAACTAACCCCTGCCTAAGCAGGGGTTGCTTAACATTTTAAAAATGAGGAGAATTGTATGTCACAAATAGAACATTTTGACAAAATGCTGCAAGACGCACGGCAAAATGACGGCTACATCAATGCTACCGAATTGTGCAAGCATTTTGGGTATCGACTTGATAACTGGAAGCAGTTGCCAGAAACAAAAACTAGATTAAAGCACTTGAAAATTGCAGAGTTAAATACTGAACCTTGGATTATTCAGCGCGTAGGTAAAACTTGGGTAACTTGGGTTCACCCAATCATGGCAGTTCACTTAGCCAGCTACCTTGATCCAGGCTTTGCCAACTATGCAGCTGAGATTTTTATCAGGTACGCCGTGGCTGACCCAACGCTTGCTGCTGATATTGCCTCAAGGCAGGAAACGACTGAGGGGCTGGACATCATTAGCAAGGCAATCTAGAAGCGCTATGAGGACTAAAAAGCAACCCCTGCCTAGACTGGGATTGCTTAACATTTTAAAAATACGGAGAATTGTATGTCACAAATAGAGCGTTTTGACAAATTGGTGCAAGATGCACGGCGAGATGACGATTATATCAACGCTACCAAATGGTGCAAGCATTTTGGGCATCGACTTAATAACTGGAAGCAACTGCCAGAAACTAAAGCTAGATTAACGGAGTTTTCTGAAAGATTAAGAATTGAACAGTCAAATCCTGAAGTTGACACATTAAAATCTACACAGTCAAATCCTGAACCCTGGACTGTTGAGCGCGTAGGTAAAACTTGGGTGACTTGGGTTCACCCAATCATGGCAGTTCACCTAGCCAGCTACCTTGATCCAGTCTTTGCCAACTATGTAGCCGAGATTTTTATCAAGTACGTCACTGCTGACCCAACGCTTGCTGCTGACATTGCCTCCAGGCAGGAAACGACCGAGGGGCTGGACATCATTAGCAAGGCAGTTCAGGAGCGTTACGAGTTTCTTAAGTGTAAGGAAGCCAGTAACTATTACATAATCAAAGACGCTTGGGGGGATAACTTATACTACAACACTCTTACTGGAGAGATTCAATTAAATGGGAGTCCTTTAGAGTTACAGTCTCTCAAATTCAAGCTTGCTGTAGAACTTGATGTCAAGGTCGAACGTGAGGATGCAAAACAAATCGTTACGGCTCTAGCTGTAGTCAATACCTATCCTTTAATGGATGCTGCGAATCAGCAGAGATTCGGCGAAAAGTATTGGTATTTTTTCAACAGAAGAAACTTTGTACCAACAAAAGAGTGTCCGACACCACCAAAATTAAGCTGAGGCTTGGTTTTTAGGATACCCCACTGGTCACGAACAGAGGGGTATTTTTTGGCGATCTCTACTCCCCTTGAGAAGTGAATGACGTTACACGTTTTTTTTTTCAGAAAGTTGAAAAAGTAAGTGGATCATCCTGGATCATCTGGATCAGTATCAGTCTAAAGCGACACGTTTACCTGTTGCTAACACGAATAAATCAAGATTAACGAGTGTATATAATTACAATTTTCCTGGCAGTGATCCAAATTCGGCTCAAGTTGACAAACTAAAGATTAGTCAGTCAAATTCTGATCATCTGGATCACTTAGACCTATTTGAGTTTAAAGCAGTACCTTAACCTGTTGTGAACACGAGTAAGCTAAAGATTAATGGGTGTACAGAGATACAATTTTCTGTTAGTGATCCAGGTGATCCACTTACTTTTCCAACTTTCTGAAAATAATTTTGTGCAAACACAGTTGACTCAGCTAATTATGACTACTGTTGCATCTTCAGTCGATGGTGAAGTGAAGGGGCGGTGACAGATGCGCGACGCGATCGCTAACTCTCCCGATTGGGCCTTAACGCCCAACTGAGTTTCACTCAACGACAATTCGATGACAATTGAGCGATCACTAACTCTCCCGGTCGAGCCTTAACGCCCAACTGAGTTTCACTCAACGACAACGCGACGGTGTACGTGGCCGCTAAGAGCGATCGCAATTGAGTAGATGTAACTTCCGGTTTTGACTTCCGACTTCCACAACTAGCTAATAAAGTTGTAAGTTGAAGTTGGAAGTTGCCGCAACGTGCAGCACCAAGAGCAGCCGCCGCCGATTGTGTACAAAAACGTTGGGCATCAAGGTAATTCTCGCGTAACTAAAACCGGAACCGTTGAGGTTTCCTTAGCGCGAGTAAAGCGTGAAGAAACTAACTTCATCGACACAAACTGCTTTCTGTTATTGGGTTCTACAAATGCAAACAATGTTTCGGTATACTATACCGAATCGTGACATGCACTTGTATTTAACGACAACTCAGTTGGGAGTTAAGGGCCAATCGGGAGAGTGAGCGGTCACGCAATTATCGTGCAAATGTCGTGAGTGAACACTCAGTCAAGGGTTAAGGCTCAACCGGGAACGTAACGACTTTTCGGTGACTTGCAAACGACAATTTAAACCTATTCAAAAACAACCCACAGATTAATGTTTGTGCGAAATAAACCACGCTAAAAACAACGGAAACCTTAAGGTGTCCGAGAAATAAACCACGCTAAAACAAGTTATTCCTTTTTCGGCAAGTATATTTGTCACTGGTTTAATATTTGCAAAAATTGCAGTTTTAAAATTTCACTACTCAACGGAGTACACGCCGGCAAGTATACTTGTCGGCCGATGCTTTACTGTCCGAAAACACTGGTGAAGAATGGCGGTAAAAACCTAATAGGTTTTGCCAGAGAATTCTAAGGATTTTAAAGGCAGTCTAGCCGCGGACTTGGCTCTCAGTTGAGCAGGTCTGTAAAAAATGTTTTTCTAGTACCTAAGGTGTTAGAAGAATTTTTTCTACTTCTGGCTATCAACCGCGCACTCATGCCGCCCTAACCCTTGAGTGCAGCAGCGAGTTACTGCGTTGCATCCGAACGCACACTGTACAGCAGTTCTCGCCAGCATCAAATTTTTGCAACGGTAGAGCGTGAGTCGCACGAATCTTGCGACCGCATAAAGTAAACCAAGTTGTCTGACCAGGTTTCTCGTTATCCATTAGATGCAGCACTCCATTTTGGCTTATCTGCCTTCCTAGTACGTCCATACTCATACACCCGTGTTTGAGTTTATATTACCCGTCAGCAATGAAGTTCCTCTCTTCGAGATTAACCCCAAAGAGAGCAACTCAACATATTGCATCTCTTGTTTTGAGATACTATATCTAAGCTTTCAGGCTCAATTACTAATTCTGTTGCGTATACAGCTAAAACTTCACGCCTCTTTACTCCAGTAAGCCACAATTTGCAAATCAAATTACCATTGCAGTGGGGTTTTGGATGTTTAAATCACAGGCTTTAAGACAAAAACAAGCCATGCGAAGCGCAGACTTACAAAACCATTGCTATATAAAGGTTTCAGGGTTTAATCTCTCGTATACCCTGGTTGGAATACAACTTCTTCGGCCCTACCAAGATTGCTGAATCTTTACGGGAAATCGCTTCCAAGTTTGACGAAACAATCCAAGCAAACGCTGAGAAAGTTATCGCCAAATATCAGCCAACAATGGATGCGGTAGTCGGTAAGTATCGCCCCCGCTTGGAAGGTAAGACTGTCGCCATCATGGTTGGTGGTCTACGTCCTCGCCACGTTGTCCCAGCTTTCCTAGACTTGGGCATGAAGATGATTGGTACAGGTTATGAGTTCGCTCATAACGATGACTACAAACGTACCGCCGGCTACATCGAAAACGGCACCATCGTTTATGACGACGTTACCGCTTACGAATTCGAGGAATTTATCAAAGCCCTGAAGCCTGACCTAGTAGCTTCTGGTGTGAAAGAGAAGTACGTCTTCCAAAAGATGGGTCTTCCTTTCCGTCAAATGCACTCTTGGGATTACTCCGAACCTAGCGATCGCTCTTACAATTCAGGTAATGCAAGGTTTTTTAGCGGTGGGATAAAAAAGAGCCTATTTCTAGCCTAAATGTAAGTTGCAGCGTTATCTAAGAATAATATGTTTTTATGCTTTAAACAATATAACTCTTATTCTGTCTGGTTTTTAGGATTTGCTGGCATTTTGCTCAAAGAAAAACTGTAAAATGAAAGACTATTTTACATGATAATTCTTTAGATTAAAAATAGCCCTACAATTTATCATACATAGAACTTTTCCTTGTACACCTTTGGTAAAGGCAAGCAGCAGAAATAAACCAAAGCCACCAGAATCTGAGCAGGAAAAGATCATAAGTTAATCTTGGTGTTCTTAAATCAGCAAAAGTTTGCTTAAAGCTGCTAACAAACAAAATATAGATTGCAAAAATCGCAACAATTGGCAAAATCGATAACACAAGTATTCCAAAATCCCGAATAACTAAGGATCTAAATTTTGGCAGAATAAGCCATTGCGGTGGATTTGACCACAGAAGCTTGAGGAAAAGCGCATATACTCTTGTCAAAATCAAAAACCAGATGAGAGCTAACAGCAATGCAATAGTAGCAACGGCAAAGAAAAAAATTAGACCATTGTTACTTGCGTTACCTGTGACGGCTATAAGACCGCCTACAAATGAATAGCGCCAGAATTCAAACGCCAAAACTACGGTTGCACCGAAGTAGGCTGGTATTGCTAACTTAATAGCCATCATCCACGACTTTGAATAAGGTAGCCAAGCAGGAAACCAACTTTTATTACTCATAAACTAAATGTTGGTTTCAAGTTGCGGGTAGAATATCTGCTGAATAAAAGTCATTACGATAGCTGCTCATAATTTATCGAAAGAATCTTAATCAATTAATTTCTGTAATAAAGCCAGATAATTTATAAAAACAAGGTTAAGAGTGAACGCACTTCAAAATCATATAATGCAAGTTTTTTTAGCGGCGACAGAAAAAATAGTTATCGCCGCAACAAGTTAAATAACTTAACTAATTGATACAGTCATGAGACTTTTTGACATTAATACAAATATCTCTTGTTTTGATCAGATTGCCAGAGACTTGTTCCATAAAATGTCCTCCTTCATAATGGCTTCCCTTTCCGTGGCTGTTTGTTGCCCCAGACCTATGGCTACCTGTGCGGTTAGCTGCGTATGACGGCGTTATAAAGACACAGAAAACAAATAGAAAAATAAGTAATCGCACAGAATTATTTACACATGAGTTTCCAGTCTGGATAAGGTTTTCATACCTTAATTTTGTGTAATTAATTTTGTTTAGCTACTTAACACAGATAGCAAGGATTTTTTTCAGATGTTCGCTCATGATTATCAGTTATTTTGTTTATTCAACACCTCTTGTATAACTTTGCATTTTTTTTATAGCATCGGAACTTATACGGAAAGTCACTGAACTTACTCTTGCTTAAAGTCACGGTATATTTAGTTATAAACTTAGCACCAAGCGCACAGCAATGCTAAATATTCTGTATAGAATTTATCTCAATACTAAAAGAACCGCCGCAGTAAAGCGTCCAATCCTTAATTAACAATCCGGGACTTTGCCCAAATCCCGATGATTGCGTGTTAATAAAACTAATTTATGAGATGGTGCGATCGCATGACAGAGATTATCTGTGAGATGCATAAAAATTAGACTGTTGGTGCGATCGCTTCGTTGCACCGTGATGTGAAGCTGTTCTAGACTTAGAAAGATGCCATGCAGTTTATAATCACTATGAGCTATCACGATATTATTACAATTGAGCCGGACAAGCGAGGGGGTAAGCCTTGCATTCGACGGATGCGAATTACCGTGTACGATGTTCTAGGCTGGTTGGCAGATGGTATGTCTCATGGGGAGATATTAGACGACTTCCCTGAATTAACAGAAGAAGATATTAGGGCAAGTCTAGAGTTTGCTGCTGATCGTGAACATCGTTTAGTTGCTTCTCTACAAAACGCTACGCAAACGGTAGGTGGTGTTTGAAGCTGCTTTTTGATCAAAATTTGAGTCGCAAGCTGGTAACTCAATTAGCAGACGTTTTCCTTGATTCCAGTCACGTTCAGTTTCATGGGCTGGAAGTGAAGACTGATACTGAAATATGGGAATTTGCTAAAACTAATGACTTTTGCATCGTAACTCAAGATGTAGACTTTGCCGAAAGAAGTCGTTTGTATGGTTCTCCACCTAAAGTTGTATGGCTACGCTGCGGAAATGTACCAACAAAACAAGTTGAATCTCTACTTCGTTCTGGGGTGGAGGTAATTCAGGAGCTACTCAATAATCCAAGTCTGCATTGTCTAGAATTGTACTAAGGCTTTTTTTTCGAGGGATTGTGTGTGAGATTCATAAGAAGTAGACCGTTGGTGCGATGTCTACGACGGGCTTCTCTACGAGACGCTACGCGAACGCCTACGCATTCTTCGACAACCAGCTTGCGATCGCGTACCCGCCTTTTCCGGCGGCGATCGCGTGATGAGGGGATGCGATCGCATTAAACCATCCAATCCTCAATTAACAATCCGGTTACTTTGCTGAAATCTCGATGATTGCGCGTTAATAAAACTAATTTATGAGATAGGCGATCGCCCCAAATCAACAACACACCACTACATATTCATCCTGGGTGAAGTTAAGCGATCGCCTCTAATTCAGAAATGTATTCAGTTTCGTAGTTTTCAATTAAAACACCGATAACTTCCATTAGAGACGCGAGTGGATGCGTCTCGTCTTCACCAACTTGATCGATGAGACAATCAAGGATCTCAACCAAGCGTTCATATTCCTCTTCTGTATGAGGAACAAAGACGTTTTCGGCAATGGATGACCAAGCAGTGATGGTTTGATCAAGGTTGAAACTTTGCATTATTCCTTCCACTTTCCTTCTCTTCGAGACGCTACGCGAACATTATATTCTGAATGCGTTAACACAGCCCGAATGTAGACTTTTTGGCGGTTGTAGTGAATTGCGGCAATAAGTCGAACTTTGTTACCACCAATATTAAACACTGTCAATTTACCGACTTAATCTGCTGATGGAAACATTTCACGGAGTTCCACAAATGAGGCAAACTCATTTGCCTTGACCAATCCATACCACTGAGCCAAGGCGTTATTTGTATCTGGATGAAGTTTAGCAAATTCATTCAGCCGTTTACGAGTAATGACGTGCATCTCAAAACCCTAATGTCTTAATAACTCTGTCATTCATATAACTCACCTGCGATCGTTAATCTTATATTTTAATTATCGCCCCAACTCCAAAGTAGATTCATCCCCTTGCGAGAACAAAGTATTACACAAATTAACTACTGAATTTCTGAACAATTGTCTGTACAATTGCCAAAATCGCTCCTACATTATCCAAGTAATATCTTTGCTTATCAAGCAAAGCCACTTTTTGCGAAAGTTGAAGAAACTGCCAAACTTCTCCTGTTGTCACGCATCCATACACGGGTATTTCTGTTTGTCCAGATGAACGATTGAATAAATCCGCCGCCACCATTTGCGCGATGCATTGTCCTAACCCAGCTTCAACATCATTTTTTTTCGCTTCCACAACAGTAAGAATTGGGCTACGCAACGGTGGTAAAGGTGGAGCTATTGCTAAAATAAAATCACATTCCCCTATCAAGCCCTGTGCAGGATCAACGTCAAGTCTTTGTCCAGAGAAAATAGCCAAGCTATCTTGGCTGAGATCGCGACAAGCTAGTAAAATCGGTACAATAATAAATTCGCTCCGAGCCTTTTCACTAATCAGAGCTAATTGGGTTCGCTTTCCTAAAGTTTCATTTAACCACGAAGGAATAGAAAGAGGTACAAGCTTCGGAAATAGATCGGCTTCTTGGGTAGTGATTCCCAAAACAGCCGAAACTTTTTCTAGAGTAAAGTCGCTGTACGCCATAGTTTTGACTCAGGAATATTGCTTAATACACTTGAGGCACAAAGAACTGCTCATTGCGGGGAGCGCGAACATAATCCTCAGCCACAGGTCTAGACGGAAGCTCTAAGGAAGGAGGCGTCATATCTTCGTAAGGAACTTTGCTCAACAAATGATGAATGCAGTTGAGCCGCGCCCGTCTTTTATCATCTGCTTCAATGGTAAACCAGGGAGCTTCTGGAATATTCGTGTAAGCAAACATGGTATCTTTTGCTTTGGAGAATTCTACCCAGCGATCGCGTGATTCCAAATCCATAGGGCTGAGTTTCCAGCGCCTTGCTGGATCGTGACTGCGAGAAAGAAAGCGTTTTTCTTGTTCTTCATCGCTGACGGAGAACCAGTACTTGATTAAAACAATGCCCGATCGCACCAGCATTCGTTCAAACTCCGGGCAAGATTGCATGAATTCTTGATATTCTGCTTCGGTGCAAAAACCCATCACCCGTTCAACTCCGGCTCGGTTGTACCAACTGCGATCGAAGAGAACTATTTCGCCTGCTGTCGGAAGATGTTGCACGTAACGCTGAAAATACCACTGAGTTTTCTCACGATCGGAGGGGGTTCCTAGAGCAACCACACGACAGCCACGAGGATTGAGTGGATCGGCAATGCGTTTAATTACTCCTCCTTTGCCGGCAGCATCGCGCCCTTCAAATATGACGACAACCCGATAGCCAGTGTGCTTAATCCAGTATTGCATTTTGACTAGCTCAATCTGGAGTTGCTTTAGTTGAGTTTCAAAAGTCGTTTTGGAAATTTTTTTGGCAAAAGTTTCACTGCTACCATCAAAAATCCGTTTTGATTTTTTAGATTTTTTCTTGTCTTTTGGCTTTACTAGGCTTTCTATTAAGCCTGTAGCGGGTTGAGCTAGATCATTATTTTGCTGGGTTTCAACTTCATCAATTGACATTGCAGTAACTCCATGCCATTGAATCGGCATAATTATCTATAAAGTATATATTTTAATCCAGGCTGAGTGTAAATATACACCTTGCAGCTATTACCACACCAAAGATGTAAAATTTTTATCCATTCTGTTGACGCTCACGTTCTTGAGCTAGAGTCTTTCGGTAATCAACAGCCTCAGCAACTTTTGTAAAAGTTATCTCCGATCTACAGATTTTAAGTTCTGCGTCTGTTTCTCGTACAACTTTGACTATTTCTTCTAGCGAAACTCGGAAAAACTCTTTTCTCTTATTCTCTTTGTTCATTCTTCTAGCGTGAAAATATCTATGTAAGCGAGATTCAAGCTCTGGAGCATTTTCACAAAAGATCATAGCGTGAATATCAAAAGGGAAAGGAACAGAAGCATCACTTAGCTCTTTAACTCGCTCCATTGGTTCAAGCCTTCGTGTCATACCGATCTTATAAACATCTTCACCAAAGGAACCAATGTTTGAAATGATGTAGATGTGTCCAGATTTAGTCAGTTGAGCTTGAGAGATAGCCCTTTCCTTATTTGCTTCTGCCTCTGCAAGCCGCTTTTGTAACTCTTCGATTTGGCTAAAGAGTTTCTGCTGAACCTTTCCGGTCGCTGATTCTATATCTGTACGAGCTTTTTCCAGTGCCTCTTTATAACAACGCTCCTCACGTTCAGCCTCCTGTTTAGCTTTCTCAAGATCACGTAATGCTTTTTCCTCTTCACGCATTTGTTCACGAATAGTACGCTGTTCTTCCTGTTCCCGATATTTTTTCTCTTGATATTCGTGGGTTAACCAAAGTTCTTCTAATTTGATATCTAAGTACCGTGGTGCAACCTCACAGTGTGTAGTTTGAGACAGCTTATTCAAGTCTTCATAGGTTTTTCTAATACGATTCTCCATTGTTTCGACGTTGCTGTACTTGACTTTTGCTACAGAGGCATCACATTCGCCATTGAAAGCGCGAAGAACCAATTTGAGAAAGTTATCGGTCATTTTTTTGCCTTCTTTCACGCTACCGCCGACTGACCATTGCGTATGACAGACAGCAGCTTGCTTATCCTTAATCATTTGTTTCTGCTGGGCACGAATCTTGTCCAAGCGTTGCTTGTACTCTTCAGCCTCGTGAAAATCATATTTAGATTCGTAAAACCCGAAGGCTTCAAAAATTTCTTGCTCTTCAAGTCCTTGAAGTTGCGCCTTAAGCCCTGAGATTTTGACAGATAGTTCTCGCTCTTCTGTGTCTGCCTGTTTATCAAGTTGTTTAATTCGATCTGTCAGGACGGTGATTTGCGTATCTAGTTCTCTGGCAGTATCTTCTCTGGATATGAGTCCTCCATATTTCCGATCTACTTCTTGTAATCGCTTATCTATTTCCTTTAATCTCTGTTGAGCTACTGCATAATCGTTTTTGCCTTGTTGTAGGCGTTTAGCCACCAAAGTTAGTGCAGTGGCTAATCCGATGGACACGAAAAATAATAGATATGTCATTTAGTTTTTTATAGATTTATGCAAGTATATATTGTCAAAATACTATCCAAACTGCCATTAACCTGAATTCGATCAATCTTCTCTGCAATCCGCTCCAAATTTAGCATAAAGGGATTAGGCATGAAGAAAAGGGCAAAGGGAAAAACTCGTTGCAAGTTCTCACTCAAGTCCTCTTATCTCCTCATCCCCATTTTGCTGGAAGTGTAATCACAAACTCAGTCCCCTCACCTAAAGTTGAATTAACAGCGATCGCTCCACCATGTTTTTCGACTACAATCTGATGAGCGATGTCTGACGACAAGCCGCTTTGCATCTACGCTAATCCTAATCCTGTTCTTTCCTCAACTTGGAAGGGTTTGGTAATGTAGTCTACGCCGCCTACCTTAAATGCTTTTTTGATGTCAATTTCCTTTGGCGATGTCTTTTCTAATTAATAAAAAGGTTGGTGATAACTGGTTCACAATGGATTGGACAGAATCGTAGCTAGTAGAGTGCGTTGTGCGAACGACAATGCACCACTGTATATATAGCTAACCCTTCAAGCAACGCCGTAATCTGTGTACTGTCTTTTATACGGAGGCTGCAATCCCAAAAAGAATTTACCTTTAGCTTTGTTCAAAAATCTCAATTCATCCCCCAAATATGCAATGCCCAAGGAAGCTTGAACAATCATTCTTGGGCTTCAGTCTGGGAAAGCTAAACCAGTCATCGGGTCACGAATATATAACCCTAGTGTGAGACTACGAATCGCTTCATCCCAAACGGGTATTAATTGTTCTGCTTGATCTACCCAATAATCGAATGTAATCAAGCACTGAATATTCGACCCCAAAGCAATGCAAGTCCGCGAAAAAGCTTCCCGTGGTTCTTCCTGAGTGTCAATGAACTTCATCTCTGTCCAGACAATTTTGGCAGTTTGGCGCTTGACGGTAATAATTTCTCCCTTAGCAATGATGTTGCGGCTGTCGTTCTCCAGAACTTTCTTCAAGGTAGATTTTAGCGGAAACTTGCTCCAATCATTGGGTGGCAGAGGATTAAAAGATACTTCTAGACAGCAATCATCGTTGGGGGGTTTTTTATCGAGGAACTTGAAGGATTTTTCTTGTGGCTCAAAAACCCAATCCTGGGGAACATTGAAGCGAACAGCCCCGCGATTCGCAACAAATATTTTATAGCCTGATGGAGATTCCCAACGATGGTCAGGCTTTAGTTCAAGGGTTTCTTTAATCCACTGGAGATTGCTTTTTTTACGCTTTGCCATAGTGTTTTTGCCAATCTGCTGAAGAGGGCGTAGGCGTTAGCCCGTCGTAGACACCGCCTAATTTGGGTCGTAAACAATCATCACCTTTGTTAATGTTATCAAATTGCTAGTATTTAGTAGCGCTCTTTTATTACTCTTACCAAATAAAAATTAGAAATCTTGATTTTTATTCATCGGCTTTATGAATCTATGGGTAAGTTAGGGAGCCACAGTCAACCCAGCAAGCTAAGGTTCTCCTTCAGCTTAGGACTGGCGTTGAAGGTTTGGGCAACCCCCAAAAAGCGGAGGATTTCACCCAGAATATTTTTTTGAACCAGCAAGCGATCGCTAAGAACCTATTTGGCAATTTTAACGGTAAAACTCAACCTTATGATTAAATTTTCAGCTTTCAGCATAAAAATCTTAGCCGCAGTGTTCATGGTTATGGATCATGTGTGCTATTTGCTAATGCCAGACTTTTTAATATTGCACTTTATTGGGCGATTGAGCTTTCCCCTCTTTGCATGGCTTCTGGCTAAAGGCGAAAAACATACCCAAAATGTGTACCGCTATGGAGGCAGGCTATTAATTACAGCAATTATATCTCAGCCAATCTATACTGTTGTTTTCCAAAAGTTCTCATTTAATATTCTCTTCACGCTTTTTCTGGGACTTGTGATGTTGCGCTTAGTAAAGCTTTGCACGCAATTATGGCAGCAATTAATAATTATTGGATTGTGTGCAGCAGTTTCTGAGGTCTTGGGCTTTGAGTATGGCGGATATGGGATTGCAGTAATTTTATTGATGTCTTTAATAGACAAACTCAGTCTCAGAGTATGGTTGCTGTACTGGTGCATCTTGCACTTGATTTTAGTAATTCTATCTATAAATTATATATTTCAAATTTGGGCAATTTTTGCAGGATTCATTGTCCTTCAATTCAATAGTAGGCAAGGTTCACGGGCTAGATGGTTTTATGTGTTCTACCCGGCTCATTTAATAATTTTAGGTGTAATCAATTATTTCATACAGTCCAGGTAGGATTTACGATTTGATAAGCGATATTTACGAGGGGTTAAGCCTACACTCAATTTATTAATATTCTCAATTTTTTTATTTAGCCCAACCTACGGCTAAACATAAATCTGCTGCAACCCATACAGGAATTAAAAAAACTAATTTCATCAATTACAAAATTCTATTTTTCTTGCCAAAAAATTTCAAAACTTAAATATATTTATATCCAAAGATAGATGCTATATAGGTAGATATCCTTCTTTAGCAAGATATCTATTTTTTTAAACTACTTTTAGTAGACCATAAGTTGAAAATAAATAGTAGATATACATTTCATTCAATGATATTCATCAGATAAATCTTATAAATCTTAGTCTTTTGTTAATGTTTACGAGCTATGATGCCAGAGTACTGAATAATAATTCGGATTTAAATATCTAGGGATAATTGTGTCATCTAGGAAAAATGCCCTAGATTTATCCCTAAATCTGCAAAATGTAGCCGAAAGCAACTTAGGTAAATCTTTAAGGTAATAAGCATGAGTTATACTATCGAATCTGCACGGAATATTTTTTCTAGCACTCAAGTGGCAGATGCTGTTCCAGCCACTACAGCAATGTTTGCTAAACTCAACATTGACGATCAACTGGCATTTCTCTGGTATGCCTACGCTGAACTAGGTCGTACAATTACTCCAGCTGCTCCCGGAAAAGCAAATCTCCAATTAATGGAAGGTATATTCAACGATATTAAGCAGATGTCTCATGAACAACAAACGCAGTTAATGAGAGATTTAGCAAGTAATGCAGATACTCCTATCAGCCGTTCTTATGCATACTTTGGCGTCAATGCCAAGCTTGGATTCTGGTGGCAGTTAGGAGAGTGGATGAAACAGGGTATCGTCGCTCCTATGCCAGTTGGCTATCAAATGTCAACCCAAGTTAAAGCAGTGCTAGAAGCTGTTCAACAAATCGATCAGAGTCAGCAAATTACTGTACTACGCAATACTGTAGTAAATATGGGGTTTGATCCGTCTCTGGCTGATAACAAACAGGCAGAAGTCATCAACTTTAAGTTCCCGCGTGCATCCTTAAGTCCCCAATTTACTATTGAGGGAGTTACAGAGCCAACAGTGCTGAAATACATTGAAGCTATGAATGCAGATAACTTTGAAGCTGCTGTAGCTTTATTTGCTAATAATGGTGCGCTGCAACCACCTTTCCAAAAACCAATTGTTGGCCAAGAAGCAATCACTGCCTACCTAAGAGATGAAGGACAAGGGTTAGTGATGAAACCAACCAAAGGTGTTTCGGAAACTATAGAAGATGGTTACACGCAGCATAAAGTTACTGGTACAGTGGAAACTCCTTGGTTTGGAGGTAATGTTGGGATGAACATTGCTTGGCGATTTTTACTCGATCCTCAAGGTCAAATTTACTTCGTAGCTATTGACTTACTTGCTTCTCCAAAAGAACTGCTTAACCTAACTCGCAAGTAAAATTTCTTTGCTTTAATAGAAAAGCAATTGCGCTTGTTTAAGATGATGTTTTAAAAGATTTTTTGCTCTTATAGTTAGCAAATGATTGCATATTAGTACATAGCTAAAACATTAATTTCGCGTTGTACTTAACCCAGGCAGAACTGCGAAATTATAACTTTCGGGGCTTTTAAAACATCTTCTAAGTGTCATGATAATCATCAAATAAAATCTCAATCAATGCTCGGTTCTAGGTGAACCGAGCTTTATTTATTAGCTTCCTTCTTTCTAGTAGCTAACCTGATACCCAGCTGCATTTACAGGAGATTTCAATTTGCTAGAGTACATAAACTAAGCTTCAAAGTCTGACATAAAGCCTGTTTTACTTCTGAATTATGAATGATGACTCCTGAATTTTGCTGTAAGCGTCATGCTTTGCGATCGCACTGCCATTACGATAATCATAACTGGTCATTACAGCCCAGAAATATGGATAAAGTCGAATTTAGTAAGCAAAATCGCATTTTACTTCCTCATTTCGGTGTTTTCCGCAAGCAAAAGTAGCTCTTACTTTCTCAAACTCCAGTTTGCTTTCTCATTTAAGTAATTTGCGTAATCTGCTGTAATTATCCCTATGTATCAAAAGCTATTGCAGATTTGCCGGAACTCTCTCAGGCTGAACTATACGTAATTTATTAAGGTAAAGAATATTGACCGTACTGCATATTTATCCGTTAGTAGCGGTGCAGCCCAACGCACCCTACAGCTTGACAAAAAAATTTAAAAAAAGGTAAGTATGTGGGCATCTTGGGAACTATAGAAGTAGATCAGATTAAACTCAACTTCTAGTTTCCAATGAAAACTCACTATCCTAGCAAAGAAGGTAAAGCGTTTCCATTACAGATTGTTCTTGTTATTCCCTTCCTTATCCAGATTTTTGCAGCAGTAAGTTTAGTGGGTTATTTGTCCTTTAAAAATGGACAAAGAGCAGTTAACGACTTGGCAGAGCAGTTGATGGATCGTACCAGCGACGTAGTAGATGAACATTTGAAGTCTCGTCTCTCCATTCCACAAACCCTTAATCAGATTAACGCAGATGCTATCCGCAGGGGAATATTAGATGTGCGCGATCGCAAAACCCTTGGCAAGTATTTCTGGGATCAGATGCAGG
>NZ_DASQZC010000427.1:0-42021 GCF_035638895.1 Nostoc sp.
CAGGTGTTAATAATAACGGGCGATGTTCGCTAAAAGCAGCATGAACAGCAAACGCCAGCGAATGAATACCTTTGTCTTGAATTACTTCAAACGTATCATTATGGCTGAATGCCAGCACTTGTTCTTGGAAATGCTTCTCTAACTGAAATTTGGCGTTTTCAGTAGGTAAAGGTTTCTGAGCGTTTTTTACATCATCAACACAAAAGCGAATCTTTCCTACAGTTTGTTCCAAAATAGGTGCAAGTACTGCCATAAGCTAGTTCTGGTTATATTTTAGTTCTAGTTAATATTTTGCAAATCTAGAAAAGAAATTATGCCATTTTTTAGAAAAATTTTATATAAATCAATACCTTTACCAAAAGTTGAGCAGCGATATTGCATAAAGAGAGTGTCTGATACTCTAACTGGAAACATATTTAGCCCTGCGTTTCTCCCTTCTTCGTTTTTTATAGTTATTAACCTGATATTTAAGCCACATGAACGGGTAAATATCTCCTGCCAAGTGAAAACCTATAGATCCAACAAGTCCTATATCTGAATAAAGCAATGTTACAGTAAAAATATAAAAGATAATATGCGTAATAATATGTAATCTTCCTTGATAGATATGATTTCCAACAGTTACAAATAAACCCAAAACAATTGCCAAGTAATAATTATTTATATATATGCCTAATTGGTGTACTAGTACTCCACGAAATATCAACTCTTCTGTTATTGGATTTAATATACATACAGCAACCCAAAATAAAGTTTTTTGAAACTTTTGCCGTGGTATAAGTCTTATGGAAAGAATATAAGTTATGCAAAAAAAGGGAATTAACGAAATTTGATTCCACAAGACATAAAAGACAAAACTAGATTTTGGTCTTTCTAGTTTTCGTTGTTTTTTAATTGATTTTCTTTGAGTTATGCTGCTATAAAAATACATCATACTTAAGAAAAGTACAAAGAATAGAACACAATTACTAAATGGAGGTAATTCAGTTTTCACGATTATCTTTTATTGGGTTGAAGATGAAACTTAGTATTACTCATATATATTTTTTTAGCTCCATTTGTGATGTTTAAATTTTTTTCTTACGACTTGTTAAACTCTAATTGACCTACATAATTAAATTCACCCTGACTTTTTGTAGAGGTAAATAACCGCATTTCATAGGAACCGGAGGCAGGAAGTTTACACGTAACTTGATCGCCTTGTACCGCATGACCACAAGATTGGGAGTTGCCTTCACCTTTTGAGTTATAGCTGGCTAATAACCAAACATTTTTAGGATTTGCCAATACTAATTTTGCTTCACCACCTACATTCGTCTGCGATCGCACAGGGCTGACAAGTTGCAAGCCATCAGCAAAAAACTTTGGTTTCATCATCGGCTGGCGCAAAAATTCACCAAGCGGTAGTGGATTTGATAACAGCTGCCAAGCAGGATCTTTTGGAAAATGGCTGATCACCATAACTTCTGGTGGGGGCATTAAGTATTCAGTACGGTAGTTTTTTGTAAAACCTGACGAGCGATCAACATAACCGCTATCCCAAGTAGCATCAATTAAGTACCATTGTCCTTTTACTCTTGCTGCATTCCACGCGTGACCTTGACCGCTAAGGTCGCTGGTTTGAGTCCGTGCATCTCCTACGACATAAATGATTTCTTCTCCAGCCGCTTTACCCAATGCTTCTAATAATTTTGCATACCCAGCACACACAGACTTACGAGTTTTAAATACAGTTTCGGCATCTTGCGGCGGATATTGCCCTGCAAAATAAGATTCAGCATCGTAGGCAATACGATCAGCAACATAATCATGAAGAGCTTTAATTCGCTGTACTGGATCTGATTCCTTGCTAACAATATACTGAGCAACTGATGCGATACTTGTCTCTACACTGCTGGGCATATTGGCAACTGCGGGGTGTATTCCCATACCTTCCCACGCCCAACCATTGGTATTATTAGCTGGCCGCGGTTTAGCAGTATCTTGGGTTCTTAATTTCTCAAAAGGATCTCGGTCAGTTTGGGGTTGCGGTTGTACTTGACTACTGCCGTCATCGTAACGCTCAAAAGGATTTTTATTGAAGCTGAGATACATTCCTTCCAAACCATTTGCCAGCTTGAATAAATTCTGTCGAATTAACTGTGCAGGTTGTCCTTGTAAATTACCCAGCATCCAGTCGCCTCGCGTTGACAGAGCTACGAAACTCAAACGTGGTTGCCATGCTAATAAGGCAGCGATCGCCACAAAGTTGATTACAAGAGTTCTGAGCGTCAAGCGATCGCCCCAAGTCAAAATGCGCTCTTTACTCCGACTGCCCTTGCTTTGTGCCCGTAGTTCCCAGAGCATAGGTAAGATGGGAAAGAGAAACACCCCTGCTAGTACGGCTAAAGAAGTAGAACGGTTATTGTAAGCAGCTAGGGAAGATGCTAGCCAGACACCTAGAACGGGTGTGAGGTAGATAATAGCGATCGCAGTCCACTTGATTAATCTACCGATAAGTTGGAAGAGAATAGCCATATAGATTTACGTTCCAGAGAGTAACTAAATTAGAAAGATTTATACCTGGCTTATACCCAACCTAAATGTTCTAAAGCTTGACTAACCTGCTCCCGTAATTGCCAGTGCCATTCTCGTTGACTAGTAATTTCAGCATCTTCCAATGTTTTCCAGTACCCAGAAGCTAACATTAGTGACCAGAAAGGTTTACCACTATCGTCATGTTGAGGTGGCGAATAGTTTAAGTAATTTGCAACCAGTTCTGCTATTCTGGCGTATTGAAGATTTGCACCACCAAAATGTTCATATCCAGCCGCCTTTGCTAACTCAGTTGCAGTAATAATTTGCTCGGCTGCGTGGTAATGCGCTCTCAGCATAGCTTTATGACTATTCGTTATTTCACAACTAATAGCGATAAAAGCTTTTTTGTAATCGTCTACTGTCGGAAAATCAACAGCTAAAACCTCTTGGATAACATAGCTTTTGAATTTGTCTATGTCTGTAAAATAGCAATAACCAAGACGATTTGCAGCCTCTTCTATTTCTTGATCTGCATCAATTATCAGGGCAACTGGTTGACTTTTCCCCGATTGCAAACCATTGGGCCATGCTAAATCAAGTACTTTACTCACTGTTCCTGTCGAATCAGCAATTTCATGTATCCATTCACCAATCGGTAATCCCTGCTCTTGCACCCATACATTACATTCTTCCAGAACTCGTTCCTCAGCCAATGGTGCAACCTCAGTAGAACTTTCAGCTCGTTCTTCTAAAATAGAATCTGTCACTTTTGGTTCTGGAATATCCCCGGTGAGTAAGCTATTCAAAAATTTATTGGCAGCTTGAGCTAAAAGTTCACGACGTGCGGTTAAAAAATCACGGTAGTTTTCAATTTGCCACAAACTGCGTTCCATCGGTATCCAGTGCGTTGCGATCGCACCCGGTTGGGTTGTCTCAAATGCCTCAAAATACTCCGAAGGGTGTCGATTTGAAACTTTGAGGTTGGTTTCTTGGGTTAGAAATGTCAGGTTAGCGATCGCGTTAACTTCCGATTTGGGATATCCAGCTTTGGAAAGTAACGATTTCGGAAAAATATGATGGACTTGCAAATAGCAATGTTTACCGAGAAGATGCTTGGATAGTTCGATGCCACTATCCCAGTCTTGTGCTTGATGCACACGAGTGAGCATATAAACTAATGGGTAAAACCTTGCTCCCATACCCCAACCTTGAAAGTCAATAGCTTTAATTTCCAAGTCTCCGCGATTTTGCCGTAGGTTGGTGATAAGTTGGTCTAGCGGATTATCTTCAGATTCCAATACGTGTAAATCTTGGGCTAGAACGCTCTCAGTTGACCCTGCGTAACGTCCCCACAATAAAGTATGTACATACCAGTACAGTAACTTGTCGCGCTCTGTGTGATCTCTAAGATGTCCGCCACGCGCAACAAGGTAACGCACCATGACAGGAAAGGCGTAAATACCACCGAGTACCCGATTGTGGTCGAGTCCTAAACGCCCAGAAATGAGGTTGAGCAGGGTATCAATAGCTTTTTCTGCCTTGTATAGCCCGTCTTGAAATGTCGTAGTTTTAACATCTTTGAGCGCGGAAAACATTGCCTCTCCGGTAATAACTGCATTAATGCACCTCAGCAACCACTCCAAACGAAAGTCAAAACCTGCTTTATTCCATTTTGCCAGACGTGCTTTGAGTTCACTACGGGCATCCGGCCATTGAGCGCAAACTTTTGCTAGTGCCAAATCACCTTTAGATAGTTTGGTTCCTCCGCTATTAACAGTGTTAAAAATCTCTACAACAACATCAACTGTTTTATCTTCACCAGTGACTTCTTCAATATGCAAATTGATATTTTTAATGCCTTCTAGTTTATTTAAAGCATTAATGTAAGTAGTCAAATTCAGACTAAGCTCTGGAATTTTGAGCAAATGCCCAATGAAAACTCCTACTCCTTGCTGCATCAATTCAGTCACATTTACCCATAAAGGGTTATCCTTCATTTTGACGGGAGCGTAAAATTCAAATATTTCATCTTCTAAGTTTTTGCTGTTGCTGCTGTACAGTTCTTAGCTGTTGCTCTAGTTGTTCTTTACTATCAAGCTTATGCAGGTTTTCTTTGACAGATGCTAGAGGAATTTGACGAACCCTGTAGTTATAATAGTCTGCTGCTCGGTTTAATACCCCTCTAATTGGCTTTTGTCCAAGAATATCTTCCAAATCTTCAGAGCTAAATAATAGTTCTAGAGGAATATCAAGCGCCTGAAGCTTCACCCGCAGAATCGCTTCAAGTTCTGTTTCATCTGGCTGACGTAGATAAATCTGGTACTGGGAAACTCGACCAATAATTGAGTTATCAAAGCTAGCTTGAAACTGTTCCCATCGATCAGGAAACATATTGAGAATAATTAAACTGTTAGGAACGTGAGTAAAAATTTCCTTGATAGCTTCCCCAAAATTCAGTAAGATTTCTCGGTTATGTGAAAGCCCTAATCCTTCTAGCTGATCGAAGACGATAATTAAGGGTTCATCCAAGATAGATAGTTTAGCCAAAACTGAAATTGCTTCCAAAGAAAAAGCTTCTTGGCTGAGGTCTTCTCCCCAATTTGGCAAACCAACTAATTCTGCCTCTTCTTTAGATAAGATATTGGCAGCTAACCAACGGGTAGTAATATCTTTGCGTCGTGGGTCAGTATAACTACAATACTTAACAATTCCCTTGAGGATAGCAAGAGCAAAACCTCCAGAAGAATAATGACCCGCCCACCACTCGTTGATTCGTTTTTCAATGTGTTGCCAGTAATCTCGTCTGCGCCCAGTTCCTTCTGCTCCAAGCGCATCTAAATTTTTATCTTGTAGAGCTTTAATAATTTCTTGGTCTTTCTGAGATGTAACTCGGAAACTGAGAATTTTATAAAAGCTATTGATAATCAGGTAGTCTAATTGAGTAGCAGAACCAACCGACTGTACCAAAGACTCCAAAATGCGGCTGTAGATGTGATGCAGCACTGCTTTGGGATGGTTTGGTTGACGGATAAATAACAGTCGATTATTGGCTAGTCGCTCATTGGCTAGTCTCATCATTAAGTGGGTTTTACCAGTCCCCGGCTCTCCAATAACTACAACTCCTTTACTCTGGCGATTGGAATCTAGTTTGATGTCAGCCAAAATTGACTCAAGAGTAAGATATTCTTGGCGGTAAGTGGCAAAATAATCAGGGTGAGTCTGAAACGGAGTATCAACCCGACTAGCACTAAATGGATTGGGCTTTTGTTTTAATTGCTCAATCATCATCTGACGATAAAGCTGGTAAGTAAACTGGGCATCATACCGAGCAACATGAGCCATATCTCGAACAAAGTAGCGGTTGTTCACCTGCAAATTAAAATGCTTACTCAGGTATTCTAGGGAATGGCTTTCTAGCTCTGACCAAACACTTTTTGCTTTTTCCCAAGTACACTCGTATTCTAGTTTGGGGCAAAAAAGACCAACTCGGCGAAAACTGGACTGAAGTATCTCAATATCATGCAAGGCATAGTGGCAGACTATTTTTTTCCCTTGGACAAGGGACAGAAACTCTGTAAGCAGAGTTTTGAGACTTTTAAGGTTAGGCAGATTCTTGTTGTGATTGGGATAATCACTAGAAAACCCTTCATAGATCAACCGTCCTTGACTATCCACAATCGCCAATTCACTTAATTCCGGTTTCCCCTCAGTGTCTAAAACTACAAAGTCCATATAACCCTGACTATGAGTAAGCTATAGCAAAATTAACACAAGTATTTAAAAACGGGTATAATTTGTATCACTTAAATAAGTAAGATCGGAAAATATCAGTAGATAACTTGACAAGTATCAATGTCTTTCAATGGTCGCAGTCAGTATTGATGCGATGAAAATTTTCTACAGCGATCGCATATATCCCCGTCTTATCTCCAGATTTCCTTTCTCAGTACCCCATCGAAACCACATCTTTGGCATAGCGTGTTGCCAGCCACGGCATCTGCGACTTTGAGCAGATGCCGCCTATGATGTGGTAGTACTTGGGATTGCCTTGGAATAAGGAATAAGTCATTGCTGTTTGGTAGATTTCCTTGCTTAGTTTGAGTGGGGCGATCGCTTTAGTCATCATCGTCACCAGGGGCCCATCCATAGTCAGGAAAATTTTCTAAGCCAATCATGTCTAAGCAATCTCTGGTATCAAGACTCATATCCTCAAAACTATCCTCATCGTCTTCTTCATCATTAAGAATTTCGTCTAAAGCATCTGCTAAAAAGCGCTTAATTAGCCAAGAGCTAGCTTGAGAAAAATCACGGTTAAACCCTAAATAAACTGCACCAAACACAGCCTCAAACATTTCTGCAAAAAGTCTCTCTTGCTCATTTAAAGGTTTTCCTTTTAAACTTTTTCCTAATAGGCAGAACTCTGGTAAATTTAACTTAATAGCAAATTCTGACAATTTAGCTTTATCTACAAGTGATTGTTTATCCTCAGTAAGTTCACCTTTTGTAGATTCGGGAAATCTTTCATATAAATAGTCAGTAACAATAGCACTAAGAATTGCATCTCCTAAATGAGCTAACCGTCTGTAAGCTTTCTCTTGTAAATCTTTTGTCTGCCTATCTACATTTGATTCATATATAAATGATGGGTGTCTTAAAGCTATTCCTAGCTCTTCTGTTGCCTGAAATTCACTTATGCCAATTCCTTTCAAAAAATCTTGAATCTGCTGTTGTCTTTGCTGTTCTGGTTTATACAATTGTGTCATGATTTAATAATTAATATGATGATTTTTAGCTAAAAAGGAGTAAAAACAAGAGAGTATGTCTACTACAATCGCTTATGCCCTTAATAAAAGAGCAGCTAAAGAAACTTGTATACTAGTAGGTTTAATGCCTTCAAATACAATTAGGTTGAGTTTGTCTGTATCTTGCACTAACTGAATCACAAAGTTTTCATCATCCAAAATTGCTTTATTCCCATCGGTATACTCTTTTAAAAGTTTTTGTACAGCCTTCATCTCCTTCCAAGTGTTTAATTTTTTTAACGTACTCTTAACAGCTACTCGATCTAAACCTGCTGGAAAGTGATCAAGCATACTCACCCGACGTTGAATTTTAGTAATGCGCTCAGAGGTAACGCTAATGTTTTCTAGGGTTTCTGGCTGTTCTAATTCAGCAACCTGTTGCTGTTTTAAGCCCACCAGTTTGTTATATAAAGATTGAGCGCATGATAGTAAATATTTTGAGGAGAAAACATTTCCCGCTATCGGAGTTTTGAAGGCAGTAGCGATCGCCATACCATAACCATCGTTTTCCCCGGTTTGGTCATTCCAGAACAAAGTCTGCTGTTTCTCTAAAATTGGTTCTCCATTTGGGCCAAAATATTGCACTGTCAACGCCACTAATCCGGTAGCTTCACCCTTTTCACCAGTGCGGCGACCTACAACAATTGGATTGGCTTGGTAATCTTCACCCAATTCTTTTAGTAACTTGCTTAGTTCTTCACTATGCAGAATCTCATTTTGGGTATAAAGGTCGCAGCTAGTTTCCTGTTTTTTATAGGCATCTTCTTGTAAATTACCCTGCTCTATTTTTCTAGCTTTGACTAAGCTCTGAACAAAGTCGATGTATCCTGGCAGAATTTCATCATCAAATAGGGTATCACCATAAATAGAAGCCCCCAATGTGTTGACACTAGAAATGGTAGGGATGTTTGGGTTAGGTTCAATACTAGCTATGTGTTCATCATTTTGAGCTAAATCTCCCACTAGTTTTTTATGCAAATTTGACAGGCGAGAAGCTTGCCGTAACAATTGGCTTTCACTATTGGCATAATAAACATAAATGTTCTTAGCTTTATGTTGTTTGGGGCGGTCAATTCTGCCAATGCGCTGCTCCAAAATCATAGGATTCCAAGGCAGGTCAATATTAATCAAATAATCAGCATCTTGTAGATTTTGACCCACTGATAAAGTTTCTGAACCAATTAGTACGGTGATTTCTTCTTCTGGCTTTGGGCGTTCTGTAAGATTTTTACAAGTAGCGTCTGGGGCAAACAGTCTAAATATTTCTTGGCGATTTAAAGTAACTGGGCTACGTTTTGGTTGCAGTGCGTGGCCAGGACTTACTTTTTGAGGTTTAGCTGAGTTATTTGTGTAATACAGCTTTGTAGAACCAATCAGCATCCCAATACCTTTAGATGCGATCGCACTGTCACGAGCCATGTAACGGTAGTAATCAATTACAGTGTCACTGAAAGTTGAAATTAGCAGCACCTTATGACCTTGACCTACCAGTTCTGCTACTTTTTGAGTAACTTGCTTGCGTTTGTGGTCAACCAGAAATTCATCTATTAACAGGTTTTGAATCTGTTCTAGCTGATGCAAATCACCTTCACAAGCAGCCAACATTCGCTCATAAACTTTTTGGGCATTGTTAGGATTATCTCGTAAGTTATCTGTGGCAATATCAATAGACCGCCTTAACTGTTGACGTTTTTGCTGTTGTTCTGCCTCGTTTTCGTCCTCGTCTTCTTCCCCATGTTCATAATCCTCATCCCAGCCTTCAGGGTTGTAATCATCTAATAAACTTTCTGGTTTATCCTTCTTGTCTGATTCAAAATTGTAGTGAATTAGCAAAAATTCTTTCAGCCCATCAGCATCAGGAGAAACTGATTCTAGGCGTTGTTGCATCTGCCGAATGCGATCGCCAAAGTTTTTGATAGTCCGATTCAAGGCATACATACTCGATTCAGCCCGTTGTAGAAAGAATCGGCGTTGGTTGCCTAATAGACTTCGCTGTTCGACGCTACCTGTTAAATAACGGATTGGATCAGCAAAGGGAATGAAAAGACTGGTTTCAAATTGAGTGAAAATCTGTTCAAGTGCCTGTTCTGTACTAATTTCAAAATGTACAGGTAGCCATTCTGCTATCCGTTTGGCATATAAATTTAAATCTGGGGTGGCTTCTCGCAGCATTTGGCGAGTGCGCTGAAGAAACAGTTCGCGGTAGGTACGGCGAAATAGTTCAGTATTATCTGTAAAATTTTCTACCCCAATTTCCCGATTTTGAAACCATTGAGCGACTTCTGCGGGGAACTTTAAATCATTGAATCCTTGAGGACGACTGATAAAGGGCGAGAGAATGTTATAAATATCTTCCCGACGATTGTTCCAAGGTGTAGCGGTCAACAGTAGAAAGTAACGTTGCCGAGCAGACTTGCGATCGCTTTCTTGAATCGCTGCACAGGTTTTATGAATGCGGTTTTTATAATTGCGAATGCCTTCGTGGGCTTCATCGATGATAACTAGGTCAGGGCCACCGTAGCGATTGAAGTCTGCAAGAAAATTACTACCTTTGCGGCTCATCAGGTTTTTATTGTAAAGCTCGTAATCGTTAGATTTAAAGCCCAATTCTGCCATTTCTCGCTCCCAGTTGGGGTAGAGTTTCTTAGCAGCAATGATCGCAATTTTAGCTTGACCGTTCTGCTGGCGATACAACCACGAGACAGTAGCCGCTAGCCGAGTTTTACCCAATCCTACAGCATCAGCACAAACGGCAACACCAAAATCCTGCATGACTCTTAGGCAATGTTGCGCTCCAGATTTTTGATGCTCAAACAAGATACCTTGATTTAACAGTTCATCTAATAAATCACTACGTTCAACACGGAACTGACGGGGGCGCTGCTGTGCCAACCAGTAGAGAAAATCGTTAGGTGTGCCGTGATTCCCTGCCAAAATGATTTCTACAGCTTGTTTAAACCCCTCAATCTCACTGAAATCTGGAATTTCTAGGGATTGGCTGACTGCCGGGGGATTTTCGGGTAAGTTGTGATATGTGCCTTCGGTAGTTATAACTTTGAATTCAGTTAGCTTTGTCGGCGGATGTTCTGGGTCTACCTCAACTTGACCAATAATCCGTTCAGAATCTTGGCTGTCAATGGTGATTTTAACCAATTCATCATTTACAACTTCAATGCTTTTTATTTTGTCTAAATTTTGACCTGTGATTTCAACTTGGGTGGTTTCTCCAGGGGCAAACTCATCAGGATTGATAGATTCAATAACTGGTTCTTTTAACTGGGCACGGCGATCGCGTTCGGCTAATACCTGCTGTAAAAACTCTTGGGTTAAGTCAAAGGTGATATCATCTCGCTGCCACTCAACATCAAACTGACCAATACTTTCAAATATGGCTTCTGCATCTAAACGAGAATCCCAAGAATAGAGAAAGGTTACACTCTCAGCATTTTTGGAATGTGCTGCACGAGTGAAATTATCTGAGCCTTCGTGCAAAATGTGGTTTTCTAACTGGTCACTCAGGATGCCAGTTTTTTTGTGATAAATACCTCTTCCTGACTCCATTTTTACAAGTTTAATTTGCAAAAAATTCAGGCGAACTAACTCTGCCAAAATTTCTGTCCCACTAAAGGCACTATCTTCTAAACCCTTAAGGAATTCAGCTAGGGTACAATGAGCATATTGGGCGCGGTAGTTAGGGTCTTGTAATTTCTCCAGTTCTTGGACATCAGCCTGCTTGGTGAATCCTTGCCAGTCCATCAGTAGGCGAATTTGACCTTCAGTTTGCACAATTGAAGCAAGAGGTTCTTCATATAGTTTCAGCACACCACTATCAAAGTAAGCCGTAGAACGGCGATAAATTTGTGTGCGTTCTAGGGCAGAGCCGATGAAGACATTGTATTTATCTAGCTGATCAGGCAAATTGAATCTACGAAGACGACCGTTAATTTCTAAAAAGCTGCCAGCAAGTAAAGCCTTTTCTTTGGTTACACTTTCTTTATGAAGGAATTTTTCAATAATATTTAAGTTACTAATTCGCAGCAGAGAGGTACTAGGTACATTTCCATCTTTGATAGGAATGTAATCAAAAACCTTAGCGCTTTTTGGATCAATTCGTAGTATTCTGTAAGTCGCTTGTTTACCACCAATACCTAAGAACTTCACAACTGTTTTTAACAGCTTGTCAGCATCGCGGTGCTTGAAGACGAGCCAGTATTGATTGTCAATGCCTTTGATGGGATTACCTTGAAGTAGGTAGTAGGGGCGTTGTTTGCGAATTAGGTCTTGGATAAAATTTTCAAGCATAGTTCAAATTTATTTATCCTTAAATTGCTTATTTCGGTTTACATTTTTAACAAAGTTTTCTCTTCTTAAAAGTCTTATGAAGCCAAGGTTTTGAGTTGTAATTGCTAAAGATAAAATTTTAAATAATATATTAGTATTATTATCCTGTAAGTAGAAATTAAATAGATTTTTTATATCTTCATTTTCATTAAGAGCTATTTGCTCGGCATTTATTGCATAATACTCTGCTTCTCCCAATTTTCTAATGCAAGACTGTTCTAAAATATTGAATAAATTTTGAACTTCTTCTTGATTTGTAAAATCAAAAGGAATTTTAAGATGATAGTATCTGAGTAATAATCTATCTATAAACAATATAAAGGTATCATTTTTTTTCTTAAATGCTTTTCGGTTTCTGTTTTTATGTATAAGTCTAGTATTCCATTGTCTATTTTGGTCATTTGAGGCTTAAAGTTATCAGTTAACCAATCTTTTTCTAATAAATTTTTCCATTGATCTTCCATCAGAATTTTAGCTGTATTAAGGTGAGAAGTAAGTTCTTGTTTTATTTCAGATTTGCAACATTCTAAATCTTTTAACGTTTTTTCATCTTCTCTATTCAAATAAGCTATTATGTTTTTAGGAATCCAATAGCCAAAATCTGTATTAACACCATATTTCCCCCATTTAACATCATAACTAAAGTTATACTTTCTAAATATATTTTCTATAACAGGGTAAATTTTTTCAAAATAATTTTTGCTATAACTATTTTTATCTTTAAGTTCTAATTCTTTAAACTCCAAGCTTTTAGACTCTTTTCGTCCTTTTTCATTAAAATTATAGGTAAAACTTAATAATTCATTAATGCTTAAATCATTGCTTTTTACAAAGCATTCTTCTTGCAGAAGTGCATATTTAAAATAGTCATCTTCGGTATTATTAAATTTTTCTAATTCTGAAATATCTATAAACTTTTGCACATTATTAGAAGTCAATTCATGATAAAAACAAAGTATATCTTCTATATTGTGAATCTCATATAATAGTTCAATACTTCCAGTTTCTGTAGTTAGTCCATTACCTGTTAAATTAGCTGAACCTACGACTAAACTACCACAGGTAAAATCATCAGCTAATAAACAATATGCTTTAACATGAAATAAGCTGGCGCTATCAGCGATTTTAAAAGAAACATTTTCTGATTTAGAAAGCTCTTTAATCCAGTTAGTAATATTTTCTTTACCGATATTAATAGCAGATCCTCTATCTATATATATTGAAGTTTTTGATAAATTTATTGAGTCTTTTAATAATGAAATTATCTCGTTAGCTGAATTAATGTTAAAATAACAGCTTACCAAAATAAGGCAATACCTTTTACTTTTAATAACGCCATTTAATAAATAATCTAATAGAGCTTGTTTTTTAAGAGATTGAAAAATGAACTTAGATTTATGCATATTAAGTTAAAATAATTTAAACATAAATATTAATACTAATTAATACTTTTTACTCAATAGGAAAAACAGGAATTGCATCATCAATGTTTGCCATTAGTTTAATGGTTTCTTTGAGGGCTACAACAATACGCTGGTAATGTTGGATATCGTCAGGGGTGAGAGTGCGTCCTTTACGGTCTTTGAGCCATTTTTGGCAGACTTGATAACCTCCTACAGAAAAGTTCCAAACTTCTTCTGGTACACCTGTAAATTTGTCTCCTTTTTTGTTGATAATGACAGCACCATTGGTATATTTTGGGTGTCCTGCATCAACTATTTGACTACCACCATTTTCTGTAAATTGTGTGATGAGATTGTTTAATTTAGGTGATTTCATTAAGTGGAGTGCTACTAATTCTTCACCGTATGTTGACAGTTGGGTGAAGAGTTGATTATCACTGGTAAGGGGAATACGGGGGAAGTCGATTTTGAGAAATTCGGCGTAACGGGTACGGTAAGTGGGTGAGTGGAAGATGGCGTAAATGTAGTAAAATATGGCTTCTGGTGTGGGGATATAACCGAGTTTTGAGATAATGCCTTTGAGGAATATTGGGGAAAGATTAGGGCGTACTGGTTCTTCTAATTCTTTCGGGTTGTTTGGGTTAGGGTAGAGGTAAAGAGGAAATAATTGAGCATTATCTAGTGATGAAATAGCACACTTATCTGTTGCTCTGTCGCTTACAAAGAAATTACCGATTTCTTGATTACGAGGTCTCCGAATTGTAATCAAGGCAAGATTAAATTGCTCAATAAAGTGTCGCATACAATCAATTCTTACCCGTGCTAATAATTCCGGTTGATAGAGAAGCTGACAATTATCAAAAGGTCTATAAGCAACGGTAATAGCTTTGCTAATATTTTCAAACTTTACTTTTAGTTCTTCTTTATTAAAAGTGATAAAACGTGCATCATCTCCAGTCGTAATACCCATGCTATTTACAAAAAAAATGTCTGTTACCTTCCATCCCTGTTCATATTCTCCTAGTAAATCTGTATTTTGTGGAACAAATAGATAAAATGGAGCTTGTGGATTTAGCTTTTTCCACTGAGTTGTATCTATACTATGAAGATTTAACCAGTTATATTTATTGTCACGTAAAGCATATAAAGCTGAATGATAAATATTAGCAATTTGTTTTTTATTATCTTGCCGTTTTACAAAAATGCTAATTGCTACACCTTGCTGAATATCAAAAACATTCTCGTCTTTTGAACCATCGGGTGATTGCTCTTTTTTCTTACTATTCCCATGCAAGTCTAAAAGATAAATGTCATCAAATGTTACCATCAAACTTTGACGCATACCACGGAATGTGGGGTTGTCAAGAAAGCCGTGGTTAGTGATAAAAGCTAAGATCCCATAACCAGTTTGTTCAATACGCCATTGAGCAAAGCGAATAAACTTCACATAATCATCGTTTAACCACTTAGGATTTCTCTCGCCAAGTGGCTTCCCATCAACTTCAAAATAATTGCTAGTTACTTTTTCGGTGATTGTATCTTTTCCTCTAAGGAGATTACTAATCCAAATGCCATTATTAGCAGAATGACCAGAATAAGGAGGATTTCCCATCACAACCATTACTGGTGCTTCTTGCTTAATTTGGTTAGCTGCATCCGCCTCATCCCGAATCCAATTATCGTATTCATCAGCAGGCGGTATTTGAAATGCTTCTTGTAATGTATTGGTGAGGTAAACTCGTAATCGTTCTAAAGTATCGAATTTGTAACCTAATTCTGCTAGCTGTAACCCTAATTTCATGTGTGCAACTGCATAGGGAGCCATTAATAACTCAAAGCCTAGTAGTCGTGGTAATAAGTGTTGGGAAACATAATTTGACCATGCATCTGTATCAAGTTTTAATGAGTTATAAATGTGGTCTATAACACTGTAAAGAAAAGTTCCTGTGCCAGTTGCAACGTCTGTTATGAGAACTTTATGTGTTTCCGTCGTACCTTTCTTGTCAGGCTTTTCAACCTTTACCTTTGTTGCATCCGCTAAACCATCAGTTAGTTTAAAGTCTGTTTTTAAAATATGGTCTACAGAACGCACAATGTAAGAAACTATAGGTTCTGGTGTATAATAAACACCCCGTCGTTCTCGCATCTGTGGCTTATAGGCTGTCAAAAAATCCTCATAGAACCGGATAACAATATCTTCGCGGTTCATCTTCATCTGGAAATCTGACAGAATTGCATCCATTTTCGCAGCGCGGAGGATGCCGAAAATCTCTGCGATCGCACCTATCAACTCATCACCCAACTCTTCAGCTTTCCGTTCAGATATATCTTTAAACAGCTTACGGAGAAATGGGTTAGTTTCTGGTAACTTCTGCCAAGCTGATTCGCGGTCAAAATGTGTTGGCTTCTTTTCACGTCCTTCTTCTTTATCCCTCACATAGCTGAATACTCTGGCCGTAAACAGTGCATAAGCAATGGTCTGGGCATATATATCAGCAAAGCTATAATCTTTCTCGTTATCAGGAGTCAGTTTTAGTGCGGGCAGTAGTTCCCGTTGAAAACTCTCTAGCAGATGGTGTAAATACCCATCAGCTTTTTCTTTCTCATAAACTTGGGGAATGACCTGCTCAATTCGACGGGCAGCTTCAGCCAGCAACTGCGCTAGTTCCTTCGCCGTCTTAATCGGTTCATAGAAAACCCACTCCACCAAGGGAACCGAACTTAGCCCCTTAGCTGCGATGGGTAGTTCCCCTTGTTTTAAGCGGTTTAACCGTGCTATTAGTTGCGGTTCATTCCAATCAAAAGTTTGGATTTGACGTTGGCGCAACCCCCCTTCGTTTGGCAGCACTAACGGCACTCGACCTGTAGCTTCTTCAGTTGGCAACAGCAAATACATCACTGGTTGCTGTTCAGCCACTCGGTTTGTGTAATGCCCGTAAATTTCTTGTTGCTGTTCTTTTGAGGTCAAAAATCTTTTGATTTCTTGGTCTGTTGCTCCTGCTAGTTCCTCATAAAAGCCAACAGCAATTGGGCAAGTGTCTTCAGCTTCTTCTTCATCCGCACCAGGGCGCAAATACCGAAACCGAGAACCTTCAGGATCATGCTCTTTCACTGGATATCCTAGCAGTTGCCGCAGTGCCTCTACACGATGATTTAAATCTGTACCAGTCATGACAGCCTGTAACTGCTCTTTGGTGAAAGTCATTTATTTTCCTTACTAAGTTCAAAACAGCACAGTAAAACTGCAATCACACTCTTTTTAAAAGAGCGATCGCCATATCAAATTTGCTTAAGTGCTGCTCTCAAGAAGTGAGGTAATCTGCTTTTACCTCAGAACTAATTTGACTGATATTTCGCTAACAGTTTTTGCCCCTGATCACCCATCTCTTGCAGAAGTTTTTCAACCCTCTGCATAGCCATCGGTGATAACCTAGAGCGTTTATTTTCCCAACGATTAACTGTGGAATAAGTAACGCCCAAATGTGTTGCAAATTGTTCTTGGGTTAAACCCGTTACAGTGCGAAGTTCATGTATGAGCCGCCCCAGTTCTGGTTGTTCGATTACCAAAGGTTTTTTGATAGTCATTAGCTCAAAACCCACTTCTTAAGTATCAAATAATGTGTTATTCGCTATATCCTAGTAAGGCTAATGCTAGATTGTAACCCGCTAATATACTGTTATTTTTTTACTGCAACTTTAATGTTTCTATGTAATAAACGCAACTTGTACTTAAGTATGCTTGTTCAGAACTGGTTTAATGCTAATTTTGTACAATTGCTCCCAAAGTACCACTGACAGCACGTAAATAGTCAGATGGCGATAGCAGAAGCAGCATCCCTCGCATCCCACCAGAAACAGTGATCTGCTCGAATAGGGTTGCCGTTTCATCAAGATAAACCGGACAATCTTTTTTACAGGCTAAAGCTGTCACACTGCCACGGATGTATCCTGTTAGTGGCTGCATTTCCTTTAGGGCAACTGTCTCAACTTTCCGGTTTCCTGAAATCCGCGCTAAGGCTTTCAAGTCTAACTGAGCATTTCCTGGCACAACAGCAAAACAGATACCTGTTGTGTCACCTCTGACTACTAGAGTTTTAAAAACTTGCTCTGGCGGAAGACCAACTTTGTGTGCTGTACTCTCGGCAGCCAAATCAGCAGGATCTACTTCATAAGTGAGAATTTGGTAAGGAATACCTAGTTTATCAAGTAGCCGAGCAGCATTAGTTTTCATTCAAGTCCACAAAAGATATCATTGCTCAAGCTCCCAATCTTGAATCACCAGCCCACTAACGCGACTAAATTCTCTTGTGTTGTGCGTGACTAATGTTAAGTTATTCACAACTGCGATTGCTGCTATCTGTAAGTCATAAGGCCCAATTGGTGTACCAAGCGCCCCTAACTCTACCCGAATTGTGCCAAAAAGCCGAGCCGCCCGATCATCAAAAGGCAAAGATACAAAATTATTTAAGAATGCTTCTTGTAATGTTAAAGTCCGTGTGGGATTATTACTTCGCATTGCACCATAGAATAGTTCGGCTTTTACTACCGAACAAACAACAATATCTGCTGGTGATAGCGATTCTAACCTCTGCCTCACAGCAGACATAGGACGATTCAGATAAACAATACAAGCATTGGTATCTAACAAAAATCTCACTCTAATGACTCCCTAGTGTCATACTCACCTTGGGGATATCTTTGAATTGGGTCATCCGCTAATGATCCAGCTGTTTGTTCAAAAAATCCGGCTGGCCATCCTAATTCTTGGGGTGTTTTCGGGGGCACTGATGGTTCTAGCTGTTGATATATTACTGTTACTTCTATTTCTTTGTCTGTTATCCCCGTGGGGATACTAAGGTGTAAAATGCCGTCAGCCCCAACATGAGAACATAACTTAATACTTTGCATTACTGTTTTCTCCTATTCCTTGGTTTATCAAGAATTGGGTAGTACCTCATCTATGATGCCGTATTCTTTCTCAATCAAACTCAACAGTTTCTCTTCCACATCAGTCGAATACGGTTACTTCAACTCCCCCAAGTGCTTTAAGACAGCATGGGCAGCCTCTTCCAAGTTCTTGTTTTCCTGTAACCTACTGATGTTTAGTGCAACCCGCCGCAGGCATCGCTAATTAACTGCATCTGCTGACATTCAGATGAATAAGCCAATTTCTGAGAAATTATCTAGCCAAATCGACGCAGGTGTTAAACTCGCTATGAAGAAAACTATTGAAAAACATCGCCGTCTAGTAGAATCTATTAGCATTTGGCAAAATGGCCAAGTTGTGAGATTAACCGCCATACAAATTCCTCCTCTCAACTCAGATGAGTAACCTATTTTCCCTCATTCCAGATCAAATCCGAGATAAACTACCACTGACGGAAGATAAAAAAGAACTACTTCAACAGCAAACCATTACTCAAGATATCCCAGGAACAATTCTGCGGGATTTTCAAACTATTTTAGAATTTCTCCAACCCAACGGCGTTGAAGTTAGTAGTACTTATCACCAATTGTCCCTTAAATATCTCCAACAACTTAACTCACAATTGAGTTATCCCATAGATATTAACCTCAAACGTCCTGTACAAAAATCCTATCCTTATATTCACGGTCTTTATTTCCTCCTCCGCACCTCTGGACTATCTCAAGTTATTACCGAAGGCAAAAATAGCAAGTTGGTTTTAGACCAAAATATTCTGCAAGTTTGGCAAGGATTAAACCCCACAGAACAATATTTCACCTTGCTAGAATCTTGGTTAGTTTGGGGAGAAAGTGAACTCTTAGGCGACCAAAGAGATATGTTTGACCAAGCATATCGCTGTTTATTATTTTGGAACAATCTCCCATCATCAGGATTAAAAATTAATAATTACTCAGAACAAGATAAATTAGTTTATTATCCTGGTTTCCACAATCTTGCTCTCTTACATTTATTTGGATTAATTGAACTGACATTAGGAAAACCACAAGCCGCTAAAGGCTGGCGTTTTACTCATGTAAACCCCAAGGCTTGGGGTAATGCTTTCATGGCTGTATTAACTGAAAGTCGCTCAAATATCCAAGTAGAAGATTACGCCACTTTTCGGTTAGATTTTCGCATAGCTTTTGACAATTTAAAACCTTATCTCCAACCCTATTTCCCGGAATGGTCACAAACATTAGTGATTGCTGAAGGCGGTTTTACTGATGGGGTTTATATATTTAAAGCTAATTTACAAGATTCTTGGCGACGGATTGCTATTCCTAGTTACTTCAATTTAGATGAAGTTGCTGCTGCAATTGTGCAAGCATTTGATTTTGATCCAGAACACCTCTACAGATTTATTCACAAAGACCGTTTAGGAAGAACTTTAGAATTTAATCATCCTGTTGTCGAAATTCTCCCTGATACCTGCGATTTTCGTTTAGGCGATTTATCCTTAGAGGTAGGCAGTCATTTACAATTTATCTTCGATTTACTGCAAGAGTGGGAATTTGATTTATATGTAGAGAAAATTGAACCAGCCAATGACAAAATGAAAAAGCCCAAGATTCTTGAATCTTATGGTGAACCGCCAGCACAATATGGCGAAGAGGGAGAGATTTACTGATGCGATCGCTCTTACAGTATTAGTGTAAAGGGATGGGTGGTGCGTTCCTCGAACGGGTTGCCACAGGCATCGCCTTAACATTGCTTATATATAGTCTCTGATTCATTCTCCATCTTCTATTGCGCCTAATGCTTTGAGGGAGGCTTTTTCAGCTTGGGTTAAACCCATTATCCCAGTAATATTCATAGCTTCATAGGGTCTTTCACACCTAAGTGTCTTCAAGCACTCCCCTGTCCTGATATCCCAAAGTTTTATAGTTCCATCTTGGCTGCCACTAGCAAGAGTTTGACCATCTGGACTAAAAGTGACTGACCAAATCCACTCAGTATGCTCTTGCTCTTGCAGAATTTTAAGGCATTCGCCAGTGCTAATACTCCACAATCTAATCGTGTGGTCAGTGCTGCCACTGGCTAGAGTTGTGCCATTTGGACTAAAAGCTACTGAGCAAACTAATGCAGTATGCCCCTGAAAAGTTTTTAGACACTCACCAGTGCTGATATTCCATAACTTTATAGTTTTGTCTAGACTGCCACTAGCCAGAGTTTGACCATCTGGGTTAAAAGCTACTGAATCCACTGAGCCAACGTGTCCTTTTAGAGTTTTTAGGGAACAACCATTATCAATATCCCATAGCTTGATTGTCTCGTCCCCACTACCACTAGCCAGGATCGTCCCTTGATGGCTAAAAGCAACAGACGAAACTGTATTTGTGTGTTCCTGCCAAGTTTTGAGACGCTCACCCTTACTAACACACCAAAGTTCTACAGTACGATTCTCACTGCCAATAGCTAAGATATTACCATCAGGAGAGAAAGCAATTGAGACGATTGCCCTTCTCAAAGGTTGTAAACTTATGAGGCACTGACCAGTATTAGTATCCCATAACTTGATATCATCATCACTGCTAGTAGCTAGAGTCATGCTTTGAGGCTTGAAAGCAACTGACCAGATTTTATGAGTGTGCCCTCGCAAAATTTTCAGACATTCACCAGTGCTAACATCCCAAATTCTTGCGGTATGATCGTCGCTACCACTAGCCAAAATCGAACCATTAGAACTGAAAGCAACTGATTCTATTCCATTACTGTATCCTTGAAAAGTTTTGAGACATTCACCTGTATTCGTATCCCAAAGTCTTACAGTATGGTCATTACTTCCGCTAATAAGGATTTGACTGTTAGGAATAAAACAAACCGATCTAACTAAGTTAGTATGCCCTAACAAAGTATTGACGCATTCACCTGTGTCAATACTCCATACCTTAATAGTTGAGTCGCCACTACCACTCACCAAAGTTTGACCATTGAAACTAAAACAGACTGACCAAATCCGCCTGAGATGACCTAAAAAAGTTTTAATGCATTCACCAGTATTAGCATCCCAGAGCTTGATTGTATAGTCTTCACTACCACTAGCTAAAATTTTGCCATCGGGGCTGAAGCAAACTGACTCAATCAAACCAATATGTCCTGATAAGACTTTAAAACATTCACCAGTGTTAGCATTCCAGAGCTTGATTGTATAGTCTTCACTGCCACTAGCTAAAATTTTGCCATCGGGGCTGAAGCAAACTGACCCTACACGACTAGTATGCTTTAAGATTTTGAGGCATTCACCAGTGTTAGCATCCCAGAGCTTGACTGTATAGTCTTCACTACCACTAGCTAAAATTTTGCCATCGGGGCTGAAGCAAACTGACACTACACGACTGGTATGCTCTAATAAGATTTTGAGGCATTTACCAGTGTTGGCATCCCACAATTTCACTGTATAGTCTCCACCGGCACTAGCCAAAATTTTATTATCGGGGCTGAAACAAACTGACCTTACCCAATCAGTATGTCCCTTACAACTTAAAACTGGTTGACCTTCTGAAAGTCGCCAAAAACAAACCTCCCCACTCTTATCACCCGTAGCTAAAACTTCTCCATTGGTGCTAACTGCCACTGATAAAACGCTGCTAAAGACTTTGGATAAGTTAGAATTCAACAGCTTTGCTTCAACTAAATTGACACGACGAAGACTGGCATTGGTAAAATCAGCACCTTTGATCACAACATGGCTGAAATCTCTCCCCTCTAATGCGGTCTTATCAACCTTCACCGCCAATGTTGCCGCATTCCCGCCAAGGTAACCCACCTCTTCTTCGCTTTTGTTTCGTGTTGCCTCAATCATCCGAATAAGAGGCTCACTATCACTTAAGATTGGTAAAAGTAAATCCATCACAGCTTTAGTGAGTGGTGCTTTACCAAAGGTCTGCCTTAACTTATCCAAAGACTCGTTTCTAAATTCCCTTAGCGGTGCGTTCCCAAAAGGTGTTGCCGCAGTCATCGCCTCCCCACTCCCTTGACGCGAAAAATAACCAGACCAAGTATAATCAACAGGGGTTGTACTGCTATCCAAACCTGACTGTGCTTCGGCTAATTCTGTAAAATCTTCAGCTAACGCCCCCAACTCTGCTGCAAATTTATACGCCACGAAAAACTCTAACAGCGACCTATGGGCTGGAGTATAGTCACCATCAGCATTACGAACAAGCATCGTCTGCGCCATCATGTCGTAATGCCAGTGGTCTAAATCCTTTTCTTCTTGGACAACAGAACCAAATAAGCGGCGAATGCGTTCTGGGAACAGTCGATAATTCAGGCTCATTTGATCACTGGACAGCATTTCCCAGGAGATTTCGCACAAAAAGTAAAGTTTTTCTGCTAAAGAAGTAAAAGTACGCTCCGCTTTGATGTCCCGTTCCATCTTACGCCGCACTGCATACAGATAAACCCTTGACATATCCACAGGTTTACCCGCCTCAATATCTGGCAATGCTTCTAAAATTAATTCAGTCATCACTGGGCGACGGGCTAAGTCTAATAATTGCGGATTGCCTACTACTTGTTCTACTGTCGATGCTTCAGCTTGGTATGACAATACCTGCCGAATTTGCTCATCGTTAAATTTCTCCAATTCCAAGACTTCAAATTGAGGTGTTTCGCCAGTTAATTTTTTAGTTGAAGCTTGCAGTTCTGCATTTAATAAAGCACGTCCTTCCTTCGCCTCTGGGAAATGCTCAGTACGACAGGTGAGGATGACTTTAGCACCGGGAACTACCACCTTCGCCAGTTCCCAAAAGTTGTTAATCATCTGTTGACGGTCAACTTTTGCTGCCATTTCGTCAAAGCCATCGAAAATGAGCAGCAACTTACCCATGCGATTGAGTTGGTCAAAGACTTCGCTGTTAATGCGGATGTTGTGTTGCGTAAAAAAGAAACCTGCCAAAACATTCTCCACATTTAAGGCTTTAGCAAAGTCACGCAGGGTAATTACCAGAGGGAGGCGGGGACGTTCAACACCACGTTTTTGGGCATCACGGTAACGTTGCAGAGCAGTCCAAGCATAGTGAAAGACAAACCAAGTTTTACCTGTGCCAAATTCTCCCAGAATTGAAATATGCTCTTTGGCTGGGTCATCAAGCCAAAGGTCTATATAGCCATCAATCCAGCCGTCCTCTTCCTCATAACGACTCACCCCGATTCGCCGCTTAGTAATTGGCTCAATTTCTTCTTTAGTACAAGCAATCGGTACATACTTAGTATCAATTTTTCGGCGTTTGATTTCCTCTTCTAGCCAGTCAATATAAGCATTAAAGTCGGCATCCAAGTCAATTAATTCGTCAAAAGTGAAACAATCAAGATGGCGATTTTCCTCTTTCTTGACTTCATCTCTTGTGGCCCGGGAAATGCGGCGGGTAGTTACTAACCATCCTTCATCAGTTTTTTGCTCATTAACAGAGGAACGCAATGCCATCACATCACTTAGTCCAATTTCTCCAGCAACGCCACGTATAAGAATGCGGTCAAAACCGCGACGTACCGGGATGTGAATTATCCATGCAAAATATTCTTCTGCCCAGATTTCATATTTTTCAAAGTCATAGCCCAAGGTTTCAAACCATCCTCGCATCTGTTGGGCGAGTGCGATCGCTCTACATTGGTTTGCAGTCGCAGTTCCTGGTAGTGCGGGATAATTCTCTACTGCCAACCTTGCTATTTCTGTCCGAATCCCCTCCAGCGTTGGCAATCTTTCCATTTGCTCTTGGATACAAGCAATCCTTTTATGTAGAGAACCAATTTTCTGATTTAGCAAAACATCAGAGGGTGTGCGAGTTCGTTTAGCAACTTCGATAAATACAGTTGCAAATTCAGCCACTTCTCGCCTGACATCAAGTTCCAAACTACTAATCTCATCACCCAAGGTATAAGTATCTAGAAAAGCATCAACCTCAGAAAGCAGAATTGAGGGGTTATTGTGGTCTAATGCTGTGCGAAAAGCTTGTTTAATTGCTGGTTGCCGGAACAATTCGAGCAATGGCTTAGGTTTGCCTACGCCATATTCTACTAAAGCGTAAGCATAAACACCACTAAAATCAGCAGGTGGATGCTCTGGATCTAGGTTAAATTGCTGGAGTAACTTAATTACAGTCTCCGAACGCAGAATTTTTTCTTTAATCAAAGGGTTGGCGATGCTAGTAATTGCGTTGAAGACCAGATCCAGGTTAATCAAGCTCATTAAAATACTCCAAAAACACAGAGCTATCTTGCTAACTAAGGGTTAATTACTGTTACAAATAATATACTGCCAAAAACAGTTTTATGAAGAGTTGACAGTACAGTTAGCTATTAGGCTTTAACTTCGGACTCTAGAAGGCTTAAAAGTTTTTCTTCCAACTCAGTTAAATAAGCCCGATTCACCTTACCTAACAACTGCAACAGACTTTTGACTGTCTCCTCCAGTGAGTCTGAATACACCCGACCGATGCGATCGCAAATCACCCGCATCTGCTCACACTCCTGGGGCAGGTAGTTGAAGGACTTCAGGTGCTGCAACCCAACGGCGTACTCCCCATCCCAGGTTTTGACGGTGCAACTGAATTGGCCCACATGGTTAACTATCCCCCAGCACCCACCCTTACCTCTGAGTTCTGGATTGTCCTTTGCAAGTATTTGGCATACTTCGCCTAACTGGTAAGTGTTTGGTACTTGGGTGCGTTCCATTATTTGCTGCACTACGTTTTTAACGATTCTAGCTGGTGGCACTTTGCCCCCTGCCTGCTCCACTGCTTTTACCCACGCTTCTTGCTGTTCTTGGGGTTCAAGCTTTGTCATCGGTCGAACTTGTCCCTCTGCTGTCGGCAAAATGTGATCAAATTGATCACATTTTTCCATCAAATTATCGAAAACAACAGCCGCATCCATTAAAAGATAAGATTGGCGACGGCTATGACCAAAGCGATCGCGGCAATATTCCTCAAAAGTTTTATGAGTTGATCTGTAGAGTCTGCGATCGCGCAATTCTGCCAACGCCTTCCCTGCCTCAAAAAAGGCTCTTTCCACACGCCGCTCTAGGTGCAGGCGATCACTTTGCTCCTCCTGGGTCAACTCTGGGACTTCAACAGCAGTAACTGTAATTGTTGCTGTAGCTGGATTTTCTTCTTGGGCAAGATTATTTGGTGATATGCTGCCACTGGATACGGTAGAGGTGGCTTTTTTGCGTTTAGAAGGTGGTTTAGTCATGATTCCACCTTTTTAGCTTAGTAACATTTACTCAAAGTCAATTGCAAATATATTTTCAGTGTTTTATGTACTTGCGTAGCCGTAGCCCGTTGTAGGTGCAGCTTCTCAAGCAAAACATAAGGCACTAATTGCCGATACTGAATACCTAAATAGATGGCGGCACATTCTAACAAGTCTTTGCATTGCAATAACACAAGTGGCCGTAAAGATAAAAGATTGATTAATCCGGGTGCGACTACACTCACACTTGCCTACCTTCAATATCATCTTCTTCCCAAATGATTTCAATTAAATCATCTAGTTTTCTTAAGCCAAAGTACTTACAAAGCGTCGTGACCGTGTGGTTATCTATGCGGTCAAAGTGGCTACGGTAAAGCTTCCCTACAGTGGTGGGACTAAGCCCTGTTTCTGCTGCTAGGGTTTTTTGGTCTAATCCTCTGGACTTCATCAATTCGGGTAGTTTTGTTCTAAGAAAACATTGCTCTGGGGGCGGGGTCATCCAAGCATCAATTTCAGACTCAGTTAAACCTACATCTGCCAGTATAGAGTTCCACTCGCTTTTAAATGAGAAATGACGAAAATACCACAGCTTAGGATGTTGGTTCCTCTTACTGAAATTACAAGCATGACAGGCTTGAACAGTAAAGCGGCGATCGCTTTTTGTAATTGACTTTGGAATAAAGTGATCTAAAAGTAGTCGATTGCTAGAACCACAATAAATACAAACTCTAGCTATCTCTCCAACCTTAGTTTTAGTAGAGGCAGGATTAATCCCCATTGTTCAACTCCTGGGCTGGTATCCATTTCAGTAAAATATCTGGTTGTATGTTGTATCGACTACAAATCGCATCCATTACATCTCTGCCAAGATACTGAGCGGAATTATTATACAAGCTATACGCAGTAGTCCGGCTAATACCAGTTTCTTGCCAGAACTGATAAACGCTTATTCCCCTGCTGTCAACAAATTCCTTAATCCGATTTCTCATGGGCATACCTTAGATTGCCACTGAATATATTCACAATTAACTGTTATTGCAAAGTAGTTAACACTATTGTAGAGTAATTGTAGTATAAAGTTAACTAAGAATTTAAAGTGTTTTTATAGCCACTGAGTGGAGTGACAGATTCGATAACTGTCTCTGCACAGTGAACTTTAGTAATATTTATAACAACAACCTTTAAAATTACTCAAACTAACCCATGTCGGACTCAGAAAACCCAAAGCAAGTTAATAACAATGTTAAAAATATTCAAAATCTCAATTTAGAATCTAACATTCTCAATGAGTTAGTGAATTTATTACGCCCTTTCTTGGAAGACGAGAGAAGCCGTCGCTCTTTTTTAGTTTTAGCTTTAGGTAATGATGCACCTGTGTTGCAACATATTAACTGGAATGGTTCTGTAGCAAATTTCACACCAGAAATGTTGGTTCAGTTAGTAAATATTGGTGGAGAAAAAGCTTTTTATGCGGTTTTAGAACATACGAAATCACAGGTAGGGATAGAGGGGAAAGAACGTATAGACAAACTTCTACTTTTAATTAACTCACCATTATTAAAAAAATCGTCTTCAAATACTATAATATCAGTATTAGATAGCTCGACTACATATAACGAAGATTTGGAAGAAGCAGATAAAATTCTTTTTAATATTCCATTCGTAGGGCGGACAAAAGAGTTAGAACAACTCAATCAATTTATTATTAACAACCAATGTCGTCTTGTCACATTAGTCGGCATGGCGGGAATGGGAAAATCTTGTTTAGCAGCACAATTCACTCATAACGTGAAAGATAATTTTCGATATGTAATTTGGAAAAACCTTCGTATTTATGCCTCTTTTGAGGATTTTTTAAACAAACTACTTAATTTTTTATCTGTAAATGCTAAATTGTCGAATAATTCAATAACTTCATTGGATAGAATACAAACTATAATTAATTATTTAAAAGACCATCACTGCTTACTTATTTTAGATGATTTAACAGAAATAATAGATAAAATAGATAATAACGAGACAAAATATAAAGAAGCATGGGGAAATTTTGGTAATTTTTTGGAGCAGGCAGCATTACAACCTCATAATAGTACTCTATTAATAACTTGTCATAGACATCCTTCTATTTTGAATGATGAAAAAATTAAAAGCAAGAATCAATTTATAGAAATAAAAGGATTAGAATCAGAAGAGATTAAACAAATATTTCAGCAGGATGAGGGGTTAGATAAAATAATTTCGGCAGTAGATGAAAATAACTGGGATAAATTAGTTAAGCATTTTGGAGGAAATCCAGTCATACTAAAGATAGTAGCTGGAAAAATATCATCATACAGTAATATAGAAATTAATGATTTTATTAAAACTTTATCAGATAATATAGATTTAGAAAAGAGAATTGAAGATATTTTAGATCGACAGTTTAATAGTCTTGGAATTAACGAGCGGAAATTAATGTATTGGCTTGCCTTTAAAAATGAACCTGCGGCAAAAGAAGAATTTAAACCATTATTAAGATCTAATTATGATAATTCCATTGATAGCTTAGAATCTATGTCATTAATCATACGCTCTCCCTCTGGGTATACTCAAGTACCTATGATTATGGATTATGTAACTCGAAAAATTATTGATGTAGTTAATCAAGAGATATCTGAGAATCAACCATCACTAATTGACGATTATCCACTGCTTGACTCACAAGCTAAAGATTATATTAAAGAGATTCAAAAGCGTCGTATTCTTACGCCAATTATAAATAAACTACGTGAAGATAATAAAAATATATCACAAATTAAAAATCAATTGGTTTCAATGCTGAAAACTTGGCGTGATAAAGAGCCAATAAAGGGCTATCTTGGAGGTAATATTATTAACCTAGTTTTAGAATTTAATTCAGAGAATAATAAAAATTTCAATCTTATAGATTTGAAAAATTTTAATTTTTCTCAGATTCCTTTAGGTAAAGCAGATTTACAAGGTCAAGAATTAAATGGAATTGATTTTAGAAATTCTGATTTGTCTCAGGCAAGTTTTTCTGAAAATATCGGCTGTATACATTCAGTAGTGTTTAGTGCAGACGGAAAGTATTTTGCCACAGCAGAAGCTAATGGAGATTTGCGATTATGGGAAACTGATACTTATAAACAAGTCAAATTATTTAGGGATGAAGATAGCAGTAGTCAAATTTGGTCAATAGCTTTCGCACCTGATGGGAAAACGATCGCCAGTGCTGGAGAAGATAAAATTATAAGATTATGGGATGTAGAAAAAGAAACAAAAACAAATAATATTAATGTTAACCAATGTATTTATTCAGTAATATTTATGCATGATGGCAAATATTTAATAGCTGGAGGTGATAAAAATATTACAATATATAATCTAACAAATAATAATTTGACGGAAATACCAGTAAATGAAAATAACGAATCTAAGTCTATTACGTCTATTGCAATTAATGGTCGAAATATTTTAGCTATTGGCTGTCAAGATGGATTAGTAAAATTAATTAAACTAATAAAATCTAAAGGATCTAAAGTTGATTTTAATACTGAGATTTTGCATACATTTAAGGAGCATGATCAAAGTAAAACAGTTCGTTCTATTGCTTTTAGTCATGATGGTAAAATTGTTGCCAGTGGTAGTGAGGATGGAACTATAAAACTATGGGGAATAGATGAAGAGAAATCCTTTAAAACTCTACATGAGCCTCAAACTAAGCGTGTCTGGACTCTCTCATTTAGTCAAGATAGCAAAATTCTTGCTATTGGTAGTACTGACGAAAATCCTAATGGTATTGATGAGCATCATAATATACATTTGTGTAATCTTCATGATTACAAATTGACAAAATTGGGCGCACATCAAAATCAGTTACGTGCAATTGCTTTTTGTCCGGAACCCACACAATCTAATTTACTAATTAGCGGAGGAGATGACCATACAATCAAAATATGGGACACAGTTAGTAACGGGAAACTTCAAAAAACTATACAAGGATATACCAATCGAATTTGGTCTACTGCATTTAGCACTTGTGGAAAAAGACTTGTCAGTGGCTGTGAAGATAATAGAATACGTGTATGGAATGTTCAGACGAAACAATGTATTCAAACATTACAAAAACATACAGACTGGGTTTGGTCTGTTGTATTCAGCCCAGATGGTAAAAAGATAGCTAGTGCAAGTGAGGATAATACAATATATTTGTGGAATCTGAAAGATGATAAATGGGTATGTGATGCTGATAATCCGCTAACAAAACATACTGATAGAGTTAGAGTAGTTGCTTTTAGTCCAGATAGTAAAAAATTAGTTAGCGGCGGTAACGACCACCAAGTAATTGTTTGGGATTTAACTAAGCCAAAACCAACACCAAAAATACTGGGTGAGTCTTGTAAAAAACACACCCGTCGAATTTTGTCGTTAGCTTTCAGCCCTGATGGTCATTGGGTTGCTAGTAGTAGCCGTGATAAAACGATTCTCTTGTGGAACTTAGAGACAGATGAAGCTCAAACTTTAGGAGAACATGACAATCAAGTTCATTCGATTGCCTTCAACCCTGATGGTGATACTTTGATAAGTGGAGGTTTTGACAACAAAGTAAACTTATGGGATATCGAAAAGCGAGTATGTACTGGTACTTTTGAAGAGCATACAGATAGAATACTTTGTGTAGCATTTCATCCAGATGGACTAATTTTTGCCAGCAGTGGACATGATAAAAAGATCCGATTGTGGAGTAAGACAAACAAAGAAAGTATTAGGGTTTTAGAAGGTCATAAAGGATCTGTAGAATCTATTAATTTTAGTCCAAAAGGAGGGATGCTCGTTAGCAGTAGTCAAGACCAGACTATTAAGATATGGGATATATTTACAGGTAAGTGTTTGGGAACGTTAGAACCAGATAGCAAACCTTATAAAGGTATGATAATTTCTGGTGTTAAAGGTTTAAAGAAAGCTCAAAAAGATACACTTATAACTTTAGGTGCTATAGATGAGTGATATTTTCAAGCAGATTATTAATCGATGTTCTTAAATAAACTTAAAATGGTGCAAACCTTCTAAAATGCCATTAGCATAGAATAACTTTGCGAAATAGCGATACTCTGTTTTGTTTACTTCATACCAATCACGTAATTCAGAACGAGCATTCCCTACAATAATACCTCTTGCTTGTTCTACGCTAAATAAAGCTATATCATTACCAGAATCTCCACAGACAACTGTTTTTTGAGCATCATACTGCCATTTGCTTTGTAAATACTTGACTGCTAAACCCTTATCAGCATGAAGAGGCAAAATATCCAGGTCTTTGCTACCACTATAGATTAAATTAAATTTAATATTTTCTTTTTGTAAAAGTTTATCAAGTTGAGGTAAAACTTTTTTTGCTGCCTCTTCTTTAACAAGATAGCTAACTTTAAATAGACGCTGTTCAGATGGTTGTTGAAGAACTAATTCTTCAAACTTTCCAGCTATTTCCTCTACTAAGTCTCTATTCCAACCAATTGATAATTTATTAGACCATTCTGAGTCAGGAGTCTTATAATTAGAATCGAAGTATATTTCAGTCCCTACAGATGTAATTAAAGCATCAGGATCTAAAAGATTTTGTTCTTGTTTTAGCTCATCATACAATGTTAGTGAGCGACCTGTTGCATAAACAATCTTGGTCCCATATTTTTCTCGATGATTGATTAATTCCTTCTTTAATTTTTCTAAAGCTTCGTTATCACCTACAAGTGTATGATCTAAATCAGTAACAAACATAAATGATTTCATCTTTCTACTCCTTTCATATCAATAAGATTAGTCTAAAACACTAATATATATTTCTAACGATTCTATTAATTATTTACTAAACGTGGCAATTTTCCTTTTGTAGCAGTTATACAGCGCTTCCGGCTATTATGCAATATACTTTTCTCCTAGCCCCTTTCCTATCATCGTTTTCAGCTTTTAGAATGTACCTCATAGCTGCCGTAAGTGCTGTAATGAAGATTTTTTTGAAATTAGGAGTATTTAAGTTAAAAGCATTTAAAAAATATATTTATATTAAACTGTATATTACCTATAATTTTCAATTTAGTAAAGCAAGTTTCAAAGGATATCATAACCCGTGACCGTACAGCTATCGCAACCTGACTTCCAAAAACTTACCCGTATTGTCCAAAATTTACCCGACTTTGCCAACGTGCGCGATCGCCGTCGTTTAGTTGCAGGTGCATTGCAAGGCGTAGCCCAAGCAGATGTCATGCTGGCGCGTTTAGATTTGGATGGTACGCCGATGGGTGTTTCTGTGGAAGTGGTGCGATTTTTAGCTCAATTTGGACGAGTCGCTTACGATAAAGAAGCCCTCGCTGTCTTCCTCAACTGTATTCAGCCTTACACTGGGGATGAAGATAAAGACTTTATCGTAGAACTATTTCGGAACTACCCACTTGATGTTCCAGTCAGTCCTAGCCGTGGAATTGGCAAGTGGAAGGGAGTAGATAGTACAGCTGATATCAAAGAAAAGATTATTGGGGAAAATACATTACGCGATATATACATTTTAAACTTGGCTCTGGAAGCTTCAAAAGCCGTGGTTCGGATCGCCACTCCAGACGGTTTAGGCACAGGATTTATGATTGCGCCTGATTTACTAATGACGAACAATCACGTTATTAATAGTCAAGAAGTAGGAGAAAAAAGTGATTTTAGCTTTAACTATCAACTGGATATCAACGCGAAAGAATGCCCAACACAGATTATTGGGGCTTTAGCTGGGGGTACTTTTTACACTAATGAAGAATTGGACTATGCAGTAGTAACCCTAAAAGAAGTACCCGATTTCGGTAAGCCTTTAATTTTCAAGAGTAAACTAATGCGGCGAGATGACCGCGTATCGATAATTCAGCATCCAGGCGGGCATTTAAAAAAAATCTCCATACAGAATAATTTTGTTGCTTACGCCGATAATAGCGTACTACAATACACTACCAGTACAGAACCAGGATCATCTGGTTCACCTGTGTTTGATGATAATTTTCAAGTAGTTGGTATACACCATAGCGGAGGGATGCTTCCAGAACCTAATACTCAACGCAGATATCTACGCAATGCGGGAACAAGTGCTATCGCTTTGTTGAATGACCTCCAGAAAAATGCTCCAAGGATTTATAACTGTTTATCGAGATAGTTAGGCGATGGCAATAAGTAGCGATTTAATGAACAAAATATTACCGTTACTTAGACCCGTGATGGAAAATGCAAACCAACGTCGGGCGTATTTATTTAGGGCATTGGGTACTAATACACCGGTGCAGTATCGACTAGTCTTTGATATGCCTACAAATGATTTTATTCCTAATTTAATTAATGAATTAGGAATTTTTGACAAAACTGCTTCTGGAAAACCTGCACTTTGTACTTTACTGGAAGTCGTTCGTGAGGATGTATCATTTGAGAAGCAACTAAGCATAGATGAAGTGACGCGACAGTTGCTTAATGATAAGACAAGCCAACAAGATATTTTAAAAGATTTGCTAAAAGGCAATAACTTAACTACTAGAGATATTACACAACAAAACGTTAAAAATCAAATAAATTTATTACTTTCAAATATTCCAGATAAAGCTGCGATAATTAAGGCTTTCTCAGTATTTGTCCCTGATGGATGGTTTGATTGGAGAGGAAAGCCCAAAGATGTTGATGAGATTATCAAGCAATTAGAAGAAATTCCTCAATCAAAATCTAATAGTTCAGCTTTGTTAGAATTTATTTTTTTACTAACTCAAGATAAAAATATTTCCCCAATTATCCGCGAAAAGCTCAAACAACTATTAACTAATGAATCTTTTGAAGTTAAAGTTAAAACTACATCCACACAAGTCCTACATTCCTATCTGTTAATTCAACTTCGACCAGAAGGAAGTAAAGAACTATATATTAAAGCTTGGTTTATTCCTGATGATACAATTCAAGATCCTTGGGAACGTTTTAAACTTTTAACAGTTGACGAGCAGCAATCAGAAATTTCATTTGTGCCGGAGAAATTACCAATATTGCTCAGTAAATTGCTTCAACAATGTTTTGAAGAATACTTGCAAGGACAACCAACAGAACTAACTATTGAAATTTTCCTACCACGCGATCGTCTCTGTGATGAGGTGGAAAAATGGGAATATAAGGATGACGAAGATTGTAATATCACTATTGGTAAGGATTTTCGGGTTGTAGTGCGTTCCTATGATCGACTGAAAAAATTACGCACACAACAGGGTTCATATTGGCGCAGAAATTGGGAAAAAGTTCAGCTAACTTGGCAAGCTCCTCCCTGTTATGAGCAGGCTATAACAGTTTCTCAAGCTTGTTTTGATCCCAAAAAATTGAGAGATTTGCTATTTGAGAAAATTATTCTTAAAATCTGCTGTGATTTATCAGACTCAGAGCGAAATGGTCTACTTAGTGCAATCCACAGTGCTGGGACACCGATTATAATTTGGTCACGTTGTGAGCTAAACAGTCTCAAAAATGCTGAACACTTTGATGCGTTACTAAAAAAACCATTGCACGAATTGTCCACCTGCGTTAGAGAACAACGTCGTTTAGGATCTGACCATGAAATGCACTTGGGTAATCATTTAGTCTTATGGTGGGACGACCCCAATCGAATACCGCCAAACCCAGCATTGGAGTTTTCTTCATCATAATTTAGGAGTAAGCAATGAGCGATTGGCTGATTTTCCAAGGTACAGACTCACCACATGATGGAATCAAGAATCTTCCAGAACCACCAAAATGGCGTGAGTTTGGGGATGCCAAGGAGAAGGAGCGTGGACAAACCTTTCAAGTTCGTCGTAATGAAATTGAGCTTGTAAATGCAGCACTTTACCTGCGTCGTCCTTTGCTGGTGACTGGAAAACCGGGGACTGGTAAAACCTCTCTTGCTTACAAAGTTGCGTATGAACTTCAACTGGGTTCTGTACTGCAATGGCCCATCACTACCCGCTCAACTCTGCAAGAAGGGCTTTATCGCTACGATGCGATCGCTCGTCTACAAGATGCCCAAGGAAAGGACAATACCAAAGATATTGGTAAATATATTCAACTTGGCCCTTTGGGAACAGCCCTTTTACAATCACCATCACCTCATGTTTTGCTAATTGATGAAATTGATAAAAGCGACATCGATTTACCCAATGATTTACTCAATATATTTGAGGAAGGTGAATTTGAAATACCCGAATTAGCCCGATTACCCCAAGAATACCAGACGGTACAAGTACGCACTTATGATGGTAATGTTGCGAATATCGATAAAGGACGGGTGCGTTGTACTCAATTTCCTTTTGTTTTATTAACTAGTAACGGCGAAAGGGAATTTCCTCCAGCCTTTCTGCGGCGATGTCTGCGCTTGACAATGGAAAACCCCGACGAAACAGCATTAAAAAAAATTGTGCAAGTCCACTTAGGGGAAAAGATAATGTCAGAAGCAGAGGTTTTAATTAGTGAATTTATAAAGCGTCGAGACAGAAGCGATGCAGGCGATCTAGCAACAGATCAGTTGCTTAATGCTATTTATTTAGTAACCCGTGAAAGGAGTCCTGCCGGGGATGATAAAGAACGACTACTCAATGCACTAATGAAATATCTCACAAGCACAGAGGATATATGATTGAAAGGGCAATTGGTGCTTTTCAAAACCTGGGATTTGATTTAACCGATACCGAAATTGCCGATATCCTCTGGTTGGCTGTGCAAATGCGTCGTTCTGATTGTTCATCCGTGTCTGAACCGGGACAACAAACGCCTGTATCTACTTCAAAAATAGCATCGATCTTACCCCAATTACCATTAGAGGAAAATTTAAATTCCTCAAAATCTATCAACAAAACTGAAGCTAGTGCTAATGTATATCCTCAATCTTCACAGGATAGCGATCGCAATTCAAGCGGCATACCGATTAAAGTTCCTGCGGCTCAAGCATTAAGAAATCAGTTAGAAATTGGCCGCGCCCTCCGCCCGTTGAAACGTCGAGTTCCTTCAAAAAGAGAATTTGTACTTGATGAAGCAGCAACCGCAGAACGCATTGCCAAAGAAAAACTTTTATTACCTGTAATGCGTCCTGCGCCAGAACGTTGGCTAGAGCTTGCGTTAATAATAGATGAAAGCGCATCGATGATGCTCTGGAAGCAACCTATTAAGGAACTTAAACAATTATTAGAAAGACTTGGAGCTTTCCGAGATGTCCGAACCTGGGGCTTATTTACTGACAAGGACGGTAAAGTTTGGCTGCGTCCAAGAAGTAGTACGGGATTAAGTCAAAAACGATTGCATAATCCCAGAGAACTTATTGACCCTAATGGTAGACGTTTGTTCGTAATTGTCAGCGATTGTGTTTCTCTAGCTTGGCATAATGGTGTCATTACGAAAGTTTTAGCAGCTTGGGCTTGCAGTTGCCCAGTAGCAATTATTCAAGTATTACCCCAGTGGCTGTGGGAAAGAAGTGCTTTGGGTGTTGCTGAGTCAATTTTACTACGGAGTTCGTCTCCTGGAGTTCCTAATCAGCAGTTAGTAATGACAGCATTGGATTTGCTTGATGAAAGTGATATTTGCAGCAAGCTAAAATTACCTGTAGTAACGCTAGAATCAGAATCGCTAAAAACTTGGGCGCGGATGGTTGCAGGTTGGGGGTATGTGCAAACCAAGGGCTTTTTACTTGCAACTCATTCAGAAATGGATGTTAACAGCGAATTAACTGAAAATTTTAGAGTTGAGCTTTCAGCTAATCAACGTTTGCAGCGTTTTCGTCTCACAGCTTCACCAGTAGCACGGAAACTGGCAGGACTTTTGGCTCCTGCCCCGATTAGCTTGCCAATTGTAAGATTGATACAACAGACAATGTTACCGCAGTCAACCCAAATTCATGTTGCTGAAGTCTTTTTAGGTGGAATATTGAAGCCTTTGTCGCCAGTTGATGAGGGTGTAGAAGCTGATAATGTTCAGTTTGACTTTATCAATGGGGTGCGAGATTTATTGCTGGATGGCGTTCCTTTAACTGAATCAACTGAGGTACTGCGTAAAGTTTCGGAATATATTACCCAAAAAGTTGGATTATCAATTGATGAATTTGCTGCGATGTTGATGAATCCGGGATTGGTTGATAATTCGAGTAGAGTTTTAGCTCGCCCTTTTGCTCAAATTACTGCGAAAGTTTTAAGGCGTTTGGGTGGAAACTATGGAGAATTAGCAGAACAAATAGAACAATCCTTCCAACTTTTATCCCAAACTACTTTATCTGAATTTAAAGAACAATCTGCCCAACTTTCCTACACATATCAAGTTGGTGGCTCATTACCACCTGATGCACCTACGTATGTCGTACGCCAGGCAGACACAGATATTTATGAAAGCTTGAAAAAAGGTGAGTTCTGTTATGTCCTTGGCTCTCGCCAAATGGGGCGCTCCAGTTTGAGGGTGCGGACGATGGATCGATTGCAGAATGAGGGCTTTGCTTGTGCTGTGGTTGATCTCACTGTGATTGGTGCAGCAGATATTACGCCAGAACAGTGGTACACTGGAGTAATTTATACTTTAATTTCTAATTTCAATCTTGACACAACTTTCGATTTAAAAACTTGGTGGATCGATAACAATACTCTATCGGTAGTAAAAAGGTTTAGCAAGTTTATTGAAGATATTATATTACAAAAAATTATTGAAAATATTGTTATTTTAATTGATGAAATTGACTACATTCTCAGCCTGCAATTCAATTTAAATGACTTTTTTGCTATTATGCGTGGCTGCTACAACCGTAGAGTAGATAATCCAGCATATAATCGCCTGACCTTTGTTATCCTGGGTGTCGCAACTCCCTTAGATTTGATTCAAGATAAAAAACTTACACCATTTAATATTGGTCGTGCAATAGAATTAAAAGGTTTTCAGCTTTATGAAACAGAACCTTTGAAAAAAGGTTTAGCTGTGGTTGGAAATCCTCAAAAACTAATGGAGGCTATTCTTTATTGGACAGAAGGTCAGCCATTTTTAACTCAAAAGCTTTGTGGGCTTGCTGTAAACTCTAACATCGTTCGGCCCGCTAATGGCTATGAAGCGCAATGGATAGAAGATTTAGTTCGTTCAGAAATTATTGAGAACTGGGAAAGTAAAGATGAACCAGAACATTTCAGGAGTATTGAAAACAGAATTTTACGCTTCACGGACAGCCCTGAAAAATTATTAAGGCTATATCAAAAAATTTTACATCAAGGAGAAAGAACATCCGATTCTAGTAAAGAAGAGATGTATTTAATTTTGTCGGGTTTGGTAGTCAAACAAATAGATAAGTTAAAAGTTTATAACTGCATCTATCAAGAAATTTTTAATGAAGCTTGGATCAATATACAACTAGAGAAAGTTGTATTGAAGAAAGTCCTAATTTTATCATCAGGTAATACCACAAATCGTCTGTCCTTAGAGAAAGAAGTAAGAGAGATTGAGAATACTTTGCAGCGTAGCAAAAAAAGGGATCGTTTTCAAATAACTAGCAAAGCAGTGGTACGTGCTGATGACTTACGTAGGTCACTGTTAGACTCCGAACCGGAAATAGTATATTTTTCTGGACATGGTGCAGGAAATCAAGGTTTAGTTTTGGAAAATAACACTGGAGAAATGCAAGCAATTAGCTCAGAATATCTAGCAAATTTATTTAAATTGTTTAATAAAAAAATTGAGTGTGTTGTTTTAAATGGTTGCTATTCTGAGGTTCAAGCTCAAGCAATATCCCAAGATATTAGCTATGTGGTAGGTATTAGTCATGAAATGAGTGATAAAGCAGCTATGCAATTTGCTGTTGGTTTTTATGATGCTTTAGGTGCAGGTAGAAGTTATGAAGATGCCTATAAATTTGGCTGTACTGCAATTGATTGGGAAGGTTTTTCTGAGCGTCTGAAGCCTGTTTTAATAACAATGCCGAAACAATTGACATATAATAACGCAGACCAGGATTTACAAGAAGCTCAAGAATGGAAAACGTTAGCTTATTCTAAGCCCGATGAGGTGGTACAAGAGTTGTTACAAAGATTGAGTGAGCAGGCGAAGCAAGACGATATAGTGGAAATTACGCGGCTTGCTTCATTGATAGAGACTTTAGCGGAGCCTTTAGAGGAGGCTGGTTTTGAGACGTTCCTAATTTATGTTAAAGCAGTAGTTGCTGTTTCATATGGCAAGCAACAAGGTTCAGTTGCTCAATTTAGTGAACTGATGAGTACAGGTAACAAACAGTTAGATATAATTCTATTCTATATGTACAAAGAATTAGAATCAGATGATTTTATTGACTTTTTAACCAAAAATTACGAATATTTTGAAGACATAGAACAATTACTATCTGCTGCATACGATAGAGAATACCTTAATTTTGAATCATTTGTAGCGTTAGCAATTCAAACAATTAAACCAGATTTTGACGGAAAAGTTTATGTCAAGTATAACAGCTATTACTCTGTTAATGATGAAGGAGAGAGAATTGTTGGTTCGTTAGGACAACACGCTGTACAAATACATTTAAAACAAGTTCGTGAATTTATAACTGAGACTGATGGCGAGAGTTTAGGCGTTAACTTAGAACAAGAGCAAGAAATAGAAATGGTGCTTTCAATCTTAAACAGTGGAGATTACGAATTACCTGATAGTGATATTGAAGAAGGTACTGTTGAAATTTCCATAAAAGAACCTGAATTACTTGAAGACTCATACGATGAATATGAAGGTGATGCCAATTTTAGGGAAACAGTAGAGTCTATAGAATCTACTGAACCTAATTTTTCGGTAGAGTTTGATGAAAAACTTAAGGACTTTTAAAATAGCAATCTAAAGATATCGGATACCAAACATCAAAAATTTTTATAGTATTATTCTAACCCCATACTGCGACTCCAAAAGTATCAATAGCTTCTCCTCCACCCCAGTCAAATACGGTCGCTTCAGTTCCCCCAAATACTTCAACACCGCACGACCAGCTTCTTCCAAATTCTCATTCTCCCTCAGTCTGGTAATGCGATCGCACATCTCCTGCATCCGTTCACATTTTTCCACCAAATTATCAAAAATAACCGCAGCTTCTATTAAATGGTAGGGCTGTCTGCGGCTAAAACCAAAGCGTTCGCGGCAATAATCTTCAAAAGTTTTGTGCGTGGAACGATATAACCTGCGATCGCGTAACTCAGTCAATGCCTTCCCTGCTTCAAAGAACGCTCTTTCTACCCTACGCTCCAAGTGCAGGCGATCGCTCTGCTCCTGCTCGGTTAATTCAGGAATTTCAACAGCAGTAACGTCAATTGTTGCTAAGGCTGGGTTTTCTTGAGGGGAGATATCTTCTTCTGCAAGATCATTTGGTAATGTGCTGTCATTAGATGCGGCAGGGGTGGTTTTTTTCCGCCTAGAAGGTGGCTTATTCATGTTTCCACCTCCTGTAACTCAATGGTATTTGCTCAAAGTCAATCGCAACACAGCTTTTGAATGTAAATGGTAAATGCGTAGGCGTAACCCACCGTAGGCATCGCTTATAAAATGAGACAGAAGTTAGAGCAAAAAGAGGTTCTTCAGCAGGTTCAATCATCACACTGCTTCTTCCTCAAACAAATCTTCAATATCACATTCCAGCACTTTACAAAGTCTTGCTACTTTTGCGAAAGTTTCTGATCCTTTGCCATATTCCCAATTTCTGATTGTCGAAGTATCAACTCCAACTAAATCACCTAGTTGCTTTTGAGTTAATCCAATTTTTTCCCTTAAAGCTGCAATGCCTTTTTTGGGTGCTTCCGTTAAGTTCAACGGAGGTTTAAAAACTTTGATTAGGGCATTTTCTAGCTTTCTGAGTAATTCAGCTTCGGTTCTAATGTACGAGATTTTAACGCCTTTAAGACGACTTAAGGCTTCTAGCTTAGGATGGCTTTTCCATTTCTGCCTTAAATTGTCTGACATACCTACGTACAGCACCGAGTTATCTTTATCGATTGCCAAGTAAACACAAGGCTCATCCGGCAATGAGTTTCTGTCTTCAAGTGCCACAAATGGCAGCTCCCATAAATTAATATCCTTCATATAAACCATAACTTTTTAGCGCTTCCTTTGTAATATACACGCTAATATATTAGCGCTAATAGCTAAAATATTCTTGACAGCGCTAAAAAATTAGCGCATAATAGTAAAAGATAAAGAGAAAGCGCCCTCGACTACCAATCTGAAGCGCTTTCTCTGTCCCTAATAATAAGGAAACTTCATTATGACCCATCCAACCTACACACAGCAAGCCCTTTGCCGCTATAACCTCCCCCTTCTCAAAAGAATCGCCACCGAATTAGGCGTTGCACCTACCGGGGACAAAAGAGCGGCTGACACCTGGGTAAACGCAATCATCACCCACCAATCCGCCCAAACTCACAAAGTTGCCCAATCCGAACTCAACGACTACATCGCCAACCAAGCCCAAGCCGTAGCCCCTGAAGAACTGACAACAAGAGAAATATCCTTCTACGATCACGAAATTTACTGCGGCGACGAACTGATAGCCAGCATTACCCATGATGATGACCTAACCCAACCTTGGGTAGTAGTGGTAGAAGGTGTAGAAAAATTCCGCGCTAATACATGGGCTAGATGCTATCGCTTCATTACTTGGCATCACCAGGACACTACACTCAACGAACCCGCCCAAACAGAAACCCCATGCACCTCCGAAAACCTAATCATGGCGCATATCTTCAACGAGTGCCAGAAGTACGGTTTTGAAATTCTCAATGATGGCATTTACAACAACAACGGCGTGAAACTGGGGCAAGTCGGATGCACTGATGGTAACTGGTGGGTGAAGAGGCGTTATTCAGTCCAGCAGCAGTATTCTAACTCCGTGCTTGATGCTGTGCTATCGCTGTCGATGGTGGACGTGTCTACTGATGGTAAATCCATTTTTGATGAATATTTTTTAGACCAACCGTTAGAACAGCTAACTGGCGATAAATTGCAACGGTTACTGGAGAGAACGGAGTTAGTCACAGCGTAAAGAGGCAGGGGGGCAGAGAGGAAAGAATCTGTACAAATCTCTCCTCTGTTCCTCTGCTCAAGAGCTTCATTTTCCCTTCATTCACCTATTCATCTATGCAACCTACAATCTCAATCCCTCAACACTGGGGGTACCCTCGCTTTGCTTTAGATCAGCGTACAAACCAGGGCATTATCCTGGGACTTTATTACTATCCCTCTGGTACAGAACTGGCTAGTGAATTTGATGAAGGATGGCGTTATGTGCTGATGCCTAACAAGAATTCTGACGAAATATCGTATTTGCAAGAGGATCAAATTCAGCCGCTCTCTCCAGAGGAATTGTTCACGCAAATTACAGCAGAGATTGACTTTTACCAACAGCAAATAGCAATCCGGCAACAACAGTTAGCAGCCATTACTGGAGGTGCAAGTAATGGCTAAGACGGCTGACAACTATGTGGAGCGTACTTCTGCTAGATTACTACACTCTCTAAGTCGCTCTGGTGGTTCTATTCCTTTGCACCGCATTCAGTTCTCAGAAACCATTATTCAATATTTACTTGACAAAAAACGGGTACAAGTGCAAAACACTGGATGCGGTTTTTTGTTGGAGATTACCGAGGATTTTTAGGTTATTAATCCCAGAGGAAAAAGCATGATTGACTACGTTAACGCCCTGAAAACAAGTTGGTATATCTCCCCGCCTTGGGGTCAAACAATTCCGCCTGTTGAGGTCAATTTATTGGAAAGAGTTTACCTGAAA
>NZ_DASQZC010000428.1:0-6352 GCF_035638895.1 Nostoc sp.
CCTGTACCTTGGCTCATTTGCTGTACACTGCTAACAATACTTCCCAATTGACCTAAGCTGCCCTGTTGATTGGGGTTAGCAACGGCACCAAGAATTTGATCGAAAAGTCCCATAAGTTTCCTCTCTTTGTTCTGAAAAAGCTTGCCAAAACTGGCGTAAGTCCACTAATAAATTAGAACACGCGAGCTTCATAGTGAACGAATAAAATTTTAAAAGCTACTAGCTTAAGGATGAAATCGATTAGATTTATCAAAAAGGGCTTTTTCTACCTGGTGAAAAATACTGAAACTATGAAGATTACAAGTATCTCTCTTCTGAACGACATCCCGCCCAGAACTGAAGTTCTGGGCTGATAGCGAAAGTCCACTCAAGTGGACTAAACAAGCAATTCAGTCCACTTGAGTGGACTTAAACTATGAGACTCGGAATTCATTCCGAGGCGCGATAGAAACGCAGTGCGAGATTTAAAATTTTGTTAGTCAAGCAGATGAGCGTTCCTGGTTGAATCAAAAGCTGCTTCTGACTACTCTGGTAAAAAATACTGAAACTATTAAGATCAGAAGCATCTGCCTACTGAATATCCACTAATATTTCCCAGCCATGCCTCTGTCACGCATAGTAACGCTGATTGTTGGTCTGATCGTCATTTTGGGGCTAGCCCTATGGCTAATTGATTCCCTATCGCGCCTCTATTGGCAATTGTCCTATTCGCCGTTGCTAGGCAATTTGCTGCTGTTGCTGCTAATTGTCCTCATTGGAGCGTTGGTTGCTGCTTTTGTCTATTATGTATTGGTCATTCAATCTGGGGAAAAGCGATCGCGCCGTAACCCGAAGCGAGTAACTGCGGCGCAAATTCCGGCTGGCAAATCTGATGCTGCTTCTACAACTCTCCAAGCTGTGCGCCAACAGGTAGGGCAAATTCAAGATGAAGTAGCACGCCAAGCTTTATTAAGTAAATCGCGGGAGATTGAAGCAAATTTAGCACGGGGTGAAATTCAAGTAGTGGTATTTGGTACGGGGAGCGCTGGTAAAACTTCCCTAGTTAATGCGATTATGGGACGCATGGTGGGTCAAGTGGATGCACCGATGGGTACAACCCAGGTTGGAGAAACCTATTGTCTACGGTTGAAAGGATTAGAACGCAAGATTTTAATTACGGATACGCCAGGAATTTTAGAAGCGGGTGTGGCGGGAACAGAACGGGAACAAATGGCGCGAGAACTGGCAACAGAAGCCGATTTACTGTTATTTGTCGTAGATAATGACTTACGGCGCTCAGAATATGAGCCATTGCGGGGATTAGCAGAAATTGGTAAGCGATCGCTCTTAGTTCTCAACAAAACTGATTTATATACAGATGAAGATAAAGAATCCATCCTTGCAAGGTTGCGTCAACGGGTACGGGGATTTATTGCTACTAATGATGTGGTGGCGATCGCTGCTAATCCCCAACCTGCACAATTAGAAACTGGTGAAACCTTCCAGCCGGAACCCGATATTGTCCCTTTGCTGCGGCGCACGGCTGCTGTTTTACGCGCCGAAGGTGAAGATTTGGTGGCAGATAATATTCTTTTGCAATCTCTGCGATTGGGAGACGAAGCGCGAAAACTCATCGATGGCCAGCGTCGCCGTCAAGCTGACAAAATCGTAGAACGCTTTCAGTGGATTGGTGCTGGTGTGGTATCAGTTACGCCGATACCAGTGGTAGATTTGCTGGCGACAGCTGCTGTTAATGCTCAAATGGTTGTGGAAATTGGCAGAGTGTACGGCTGTGAATTGAATATGGAACGGGGACGAGAGTTAGCCCTTTCTTTAGCGAAAACCATCGCTAGTTTGGGCATTGTTAAAGGAGCAATTCAATTATTATCTACAGCTTTGCAACTCAATGTTGCTACCTTTATTATTGGTAGAGCAATTCAAGGCGTAACAGCAGCTTATTTAACGCGAATTGCTGGTAAAAGTTTTATTGAATATTTTCGTCATGACCAAGATTGGGGTGATGGTGGAATGACAGAAGTTGTGCAGCGACAGTTTCAAATTAATCGCAGAGATGAGTTTATTAAGGCTTTTATTCAAGAAGCGATCGCGCGCGTGGTGAAGCCGTTACAAGATAAAGCTGAAGCGATCGAAGAACAAGAAAGTAGAGAATAATGTCAATAAGTATAAACTTTTTTGATTAGTTATGATTGTCGAGCAACTAAGCGTAGTGAAAAATTCAGTATTGAACTAGGGTTTTATTGGCACTGCAAATTATGTATTAAATCAAACAAGGCTGGTGCTAGCATGATAGTATAAAAAATATTAACGTCAGTAAAAACATATAAATTCAATGATGATTGAATTTACTACAATAAAGGGAAGGAAGAGGTTGCCAACGGCAACCTCTTCCTTCCCCACCGAAATGATTATGATTATTAAGGTTTGTATATTTTATTCTCTGGAAGTCCCTTACTGCACAATCTGATTACACCCATTGGCATTAGGAGGCGCTGTTTGTGTTGAGGCAGTTGTAAGTAGCAGTGAGTTAGGTGCTTGGCCTAAGCCATTACCTGTAGCAATTACATCAAAAATGACTCCGGCCGGGACTTGTTGATTCGCAACTTCTACTGTGATTGGTGGGTTGAAGGCATTATTAATTAATGGGTCAAATTGGTCAGGTAGAACTGGATTGAAGTTATATGTACCAGCTGTAAGTTCTGGGTAAGGAATAGCAGTTTTGGGTGTCAGGTCTGTGATACGAGTTTCATCCACATTTGGGTTAGAGGATTTGCTAATACGGAAGTCTATAACAGCGCTAGTTTCCGAAAAGCGATACCAACGTCCTTTAAATTTACCTGGATTAGGCTGTGTTAAATCCTCTGGAATCACAAAGGGTGATTGATTAAATAATGGTTGACCTGAGGGGCCTTGTAGTGTTCCTGTTATCGCTACTGTATAAGCACTATTAGGCGCTCCTGTAAAGGTTCTATTAGCAATTGTACTGAGAGTACCAGATTGCACAAAAAGTACCTGAATATTTCCTGGTGTTACATTTACATATTTACTAGCTTGACGAAAATCTACATTCTCCAAAACTTTTTTACCGTTGACGATCACATCAACTGGTGATGCAGTAGCAACCGCAGCGTTAATAACTCTTAATTTGGTAGGGCATTTATAAGGGTTTAGAAGAGGATCTAGAAGAGAACTTACTAGGCTTGCAGTGTAAAACTCTTGTACAGGCTTTGTAGATAGTTGAGAATTGGCTAAACTTTTGTATGGATAACTAGTCAAACTAATTAAAGATAATGTCAAAGCACCTAAGAATAATCGTCTTGTTAGAAACATATCTTCCTCCTATCGTGAGACAAAAATAACAAATGAGCAAGCTTTATTCTGCATAAAAAATGATGCGATAATCATCACAAAGATTTTTTATGTATGGGGATGTAGATGCAGGTTTTGTCAACGTAAAAGACAACGGGCGCACAATAACGTTAGCCTCAAGACATTAGACTTGGGCAGAATATTATTGCAGCAGCACATATAGTGGCTGGCTTCAAGTGTCCAACGTGACAAATGCTTTGGTGGAGGCTGCTTGAAGTTTATTGATAGCGCACTTCATGGTTCTAATATTTCACGATTTTTAGGAGAATGCAAGGACAGTTAAGACAGTTAATAGCTGTCATTCAACCATTAAATAATATATTAGTTGCTTGATAAGAAATTTATATTTGTAGTTATATATGTAGGTAGTTGACATAGTGAGCAGTATTTATTTCTGCACCCCAAACCCCCGCATCATCTCCTGCAATTCCACCGCCTCCCCATCCGGCGTGTACACAACCTCACCCGACATCGCAATCACAATTCTCTCTCGTCGCGCCCACTCGAACCCATCCTTCACAGCAGATTTGACCTGGGCTGACTCTGGTTTCCGTCCCTCCTTGCAAGCCGCCACAAACACGGCTTCGGGTGATTCGCCCCCAATCCTCGTTCGTAATGCTTTCTTCAAATAGGCGATGTCTACGACAAGCCGCTTAAAGCGTCTACGTATCCGGCACATTCTCCCACCCCCCTAACAATGATTATCATTTTATTATCTGTATATTTTATTTTCTGTAAGTCCCTAAATCTATTTTTCAAACATTCCGGAAACAGGAGGAAAAGTCAGAAACACTAATTAAAAAGACTTACTGAGTAACCAGGTCATGACCTACCACATAATCGGTAAATTACTACAAGAGCGTTACAAAATTATCCAAAGCCTGAGTGCAGGGGTGTTTGGACAAACATATATAGCTGTAGACGTAGATTATCCAGAGAATCCCAAATGCGTTGTTAAGCAGATTAAAGTTAGCAGTTCCGAATCCGGCTACTTGGAGATGCTGAGGTTACTGTTTCAGGCTGAAACCGAAACCCTCAAGCTTTTGGGAAGCCATCAGCAAATTCCTGAATTTATCGCCTGCTTTGAAGAAAACGATCGATTTTATTTAGTCCAAGAGTGGATTGAAGGACATGCGTTGGCTGCGGAATTGCCCATTGATCAAGAATGGGGGTGTCTGTGGAGTGAAATGGAAGTTGTAGAATTCCTGATAGATGTCTTAGGTATTCTGGAATTTGTTCACTCTCAAGGCGTTATCCATTGCGATATCAAACCAGAAAACTTGATTAGACGTAATAGCGATGGCAAGTTGGTTTTGATTGACTTTGGCTCAATCCAGTCTATCGATTTTGGCATAGGTGCGGAATTGCCCATTTATAGAATTCCCGTCACTTCATTGGGGTATATACCGCCAGAGCAATTTATCGGAGAAACACAGCCCAACAGCGATATTTATGCTTTGGGTATGATTGCCATCCAGGCTTTAACTGGGTTAGAACCACTAAAATTAAAAGCTGATCCTTATACTAATGAAATTGTTTGGCGTTCTGAAAACACGCCAGTTAACGATTATCTAGCTGCTGTTCTCAGCCAAATGATCCGCTACAATTACCAAGATCGCTTTCAGTCTGCGAGTGAGGTGCTGCGGGTACTCAAACAAATAATATGGGAACAGCCACCAGAAACATTAGAAGCAGATGATGAATTTCTTATAGAAGCGGCGATTGAAAATAATAATCCTACATCTGGAAATTCATCTCCGTTATTATCAGGAATAAAAGTAGGACTGGCGGCTAATTCTTTAGTAATGGGATTTGGTGTATATTCTTTAATTAATGCTGCGCCTGCATACTCAGAAACAGAAACTTTATCTAAAGCCACACAAGAATATCAAGCAGGAGATTTAGAAGAAGCGATCGCACTTGCTAAATCAATCCCCTCCCACAGCAATGTTTATCCAGAAGCGCAAGCTACAATTGAAGAATGGCAAGAGCAATGGCAAGTAGCTGCACAGCAATACCAAATAGCTGAAACAGCTTTCCATGACAGCCAATGGTCAGATGTTATTCATGCTGTTGCTAAAATTCCAAATATTTTATATTGGAAATCTAAAACAGATAAATTAGTTCAGCAAGCATACGTCAACATTGAAGCACAGACGCAAGATTTATTAACAAAAGCTTACGATAGTGCCGAAACAAAAGATTTTTCTGCTGCATTACAATATCTGCGGCAAATTCCTAAAGAAAGTCGTGCGGGTGCTTTAGTTCAAGACAAGTTGGCTGAGTACAATCGAAAGCGCCAGATTAGAGCAGCTTACTTTTTACATAAAGCCTATAAACAAGCATTTGTTGGTGATTTTGATCGGGCTGTAAAATTTCTCCGAAATATTCCCAACGATACTCTAGTTTATGCTCAAGCTCAAATCAAATTGAATGAGTATACTAAAAAGCAACGTTTGCTAGCTGATAATCAAAAGGTAGCTTCTGTAAAAAGAACAAATTCATTTGTATTTAAAAACTCAGCTACTAATATTGAATATCTTCAAGGAGGAAATTACTTGCAAGAGGTTAATATTCGCTAGTTACAGCAATTTCTTGATTCATCCACTAGTTACATATAATACAATACACTTGAGCTAAGGATTTTTAGTATTGATTTTAGGTATGTAGAGACGTTGCTTTTCTTCGTCTCTACAAAAGATTTGGAGCTTAGTTGAACTGTATTGACAGCGCTTCCTCAATATTAGACCTGAATCCTTACGTTGACTTTAATAGACTACTAGGGCGGGGTTTGCGGTGAATTAGTAGCATTAGGAAATGGGAGAACTGGCACAATTACAGGTTTAGGCTTTGATATTTCGCCTTGTAGTTGAATTTGGGCTTGATTGCGAGCGTCGATTGCTTGTTGGTAATTAGGCTTGTATTTTATTGCTTGATCGTAAGACGCGATCGCATCTTTAAACTGTTTCAAATTTAATAGCGCATT
>NZ_DASQZC010000429.1:0-21277 GCF_035638895.1 Nostoc sp.
CAATTATAAACCCACAGATTTGATATTTACCGCTAGCAGCAATGACGATGACGATGATGACGATAGTGGTAGTGGTGATGGAGATGATGATGATCAAACAATCATCGGTAACTTCACCACCATTGACCCAGACCTAGATGATGATCACACTTATAGTTTAGTAGCGGGTACTGGCGATACTGATAATGATGCATTCATCATTGAGGGAAGTAGTTTAAAAATTAAATCTGATGCGACTAAATCTAGTTATAAAGTCCGCGTTCGCACTACTGACATTGGTGGACTCTCTTTTGATAAAGAGTTGGATGTTAATATTGATGGCTTTGGGTCTACTACAAATACCCAGATAACAACAATTTTCCAACTGGTCAATATTACTCAGAATATCTTTGTCGTCAACAGTAAAGTTAAGGGTCGTAAAGGAAAGGTCTCTATTAAGATTAAAAACAACAGCGCTAAAGAGGTGAATGAACTGTGTGTATTTGCTGTTGACGATGAAGAAGGTAGAATTAACGGCATAGCCCCTGGTGCAGAGGGTTATACGCAAGTGGCTCTAGAGCGTTCAAAGGTGATTTTCTCCTCCATTGCTAAACTGCCCAAGGGTTTTAAGAACGATGACCTGAAAAATATCTTAGAATTCGAGTCTGGTACGAAACTCAGATTCTATCTGGTATCTAACAGTAGTACTCAGGCTGTACTGTCTGGAAAAACTTCTTTCTCAAGTGTCCTTTTTTCCTCAGCTACAAATAACAACATAGAAGAGGAAGGGTTTTCTCTCAACTTCCAGAATTTCGTTGTGACAGTTCAGGCAACAGAAGAAGAGGTATCTTTAGGTACTGGTCTGCAAGGCAAATATCAAGGTGAACTGATTGATTTACGGAGTGTGACACAATCGGTAAAAGCTGAGTTTGTAGTCAACAGAGAAGCATCTTACAACAACTTTGTCGGCTTCTATCAGGTGGCTGATGAAAATGGTGGTATTGACAGCAATGGCGATGGTAAAGCAGATATCCTCGTTGGCCAGGCTGGTTATGCCGAAGCAGCTGTGCGTGGGCGTGTTGGAGGTATTGACTTGGCGGTAGACAACCAAGGTACTGCAAATTACACTGGCACTTTTGAGCCGAATTCTTTGTTTGCACCATTTATTATTGTGGATGGTAAACCCGATGCTATTCTCAATGGCAATGCCAATAAGAACGTTTACTTCTCATTCTTGGGTGCTAACTTAGATAAGGTAGATCACATTCGACTGTTGGGAAATAACACCTTTGGTTTTGAGGATTTACCAAATGGTGGTGATAAAGATTACAACGATGTGATTGTGCAGATAAAATTGAGTGTCAATGCTGCCTAATATCAAACGCGAGTAATTACTTAGCAAAATCAAACAACCTCATCCTGGTTGCGGGGTGGGGTTATTTTATGCGTAGTGATTAGATGGACTTGATATTAATGGTTCTTCGGTACGTATTATGCTGGAATTTTCATTAAAGTCCTTAGCTTGCCTTGAAAATCAAGCCTTACAGGCAGCTATAGCGTAAATTTCAGAACCTAGCCTCAAACGCTAAGAACAACGGCTGTTATTATTGTCTAGCAAAGCTTTTAAGCTGATTTACATACGTGTTTAGCATAATAAGTAATGAAGAGCCATATTAATGAAACTAGTAAATTTACTGAAGGCAGTTATTGCATTTACTTCATAAATTTAATATTTGATTCCTCTACGGTGACAAAAATCTTAAGATTAATTTTTCTAGTTAATTTTTCTTAAATTAAGCTAGCAAAAAAGTGATGGATAATTCTTTCAAAAATCCGGCATATCAGTGTTTACCAAGAAAAGCTTATCGTCTTTGCCATTAGTTAAGACTGTCAATCCCTATAAGAATTTGTAAAAAATAGTTCAGAAATTTAAAGTTTTTTTTATTACATAATTCTTAACTAGGGTATTTACTTAAAAAAGCATTTATGATAGTTTCATGTTGATTATCATAAATTAAAACGAGCGACGCTAAATTTAAAAACTACGTTTCTGTGTCTTCGTTTGATGATAAGTATCCATTCTTACAACATAATTGCAAGGTTAAATACTGAGCTTAAGTTTGTATAAATTATGTAAGTTAATCAAGTGATAACTTATTCTCAATGTATTTACACCATACTTTAATTGATTTTGAAAAACGCCTAACAATTCTAACCGTGTGATATAAATACAGTCCTGCAATTAGACGAACCTCCCCTCTGTACTTTTACATATTTAGACACCGGAATTGCACAGAAGTATTGCCACTACTAGCATAAAAGCCAAGGCTCTCACTGTTAGTAAGGAATACTCCCTAATATTTTCGGCTTAATTCCTCACTTTTACTTGTTTTATATGACTTATATTAAGAACAGTTTCCTCGAATTTGTCACCACCTTAGAAGGGTTTGATCGCTTACCAGATGCAGCGATCGCTAACCTATCAGAACAGGTGCAAGCTTGGCGCTATCGGATAGGTCAGAAAATCATTGGTAAAGAAAGTCTCCCAGAACACATCACCATCCTTTATGAGGGACAAGTGCGCCTGTTGGGATATGACCCCCACACGCAATTGCCAATTACCCTAAAATTGCTGCAACCAGGGGAAATTATCGGCGAAATTGGTTTGTTGCGCGATGTTGCCTGTGAAACAGCGATCGCCTCCACCGAAGTAGTATGTTTAACCGTGAATGCATCGGCATATTTTAGTTTTCTGGGTTTATACCCAGATTTTGCCGATGCTCGCAAGAACCGCAGCTATTTGGTGGAAGTTTTCGATATTCTCAGTTCATATTGGAAACAGCAACCGCTAGCTACTTTAAATTTTAAAGAAGTGGCAGAAAACGCCTTACCACAGGCGAAAATACATTACCTCCCTCCAGGGGCAACTCCATTCAACCAACTCGATAGGGAAAGAGTCTGGTTTTTGAGTGGCGGAGGTACAGTCACGAATTTTTCACCTGGCGATCGCATAGAATCGGACAATGACAGAGACAATATTCAAGTCATAAGTCAAAATCCCGCCCGGTTGGTTGGCATACATCCGTCAGATTTGATATTAGAAGATAGTCATGAGATAGTACTTGCGGTAAGTAACACCAAATCAGATAGCGCAGAGGAATTAGATATTCCCTATGCATCAGACGAAATATTTCCCCAGGCAGCCCCCCCAACCCCAAATAGTTCGTCAAAACAAAAATACCCGTTTTTTAGTGGTAAGGGAGAATTAAATACAGCCTTCGCCTGCTTCCAAATGATCGCGAAGCACCTAGAAATGCCGTTTCGTCGAGAAGTGGTTCGCCGCATCTTAACTGAGCAAGTCAAACGCCAGGGTGTGATATCGTTTCAAGTTACAGCTTACCTGGCAGAGTTAATCGGACTTAAAGCACAGTTGATAGAGCTACCAATCGCCTCAGTGTCGCGCATTCCGACACCGGCGCTGATTCGTTATGGTGATAATTTTGCCGTTTTATATGAAGTGGATGCAAATACCGTGGTTGTGGGTGTCCCATCCAAAGGAATTGTGCGGTGCAAACCCGCTCAATTGGTTGAACAATTAGATGTTGATCCAACCGACTTTCCGCCCAAAGTTAAGGTATTACTGCTGACTGCTACCAATCAAACACCGCAAGAGCGTTTTAGCTTACGGTGGTTTATACCCTATTTGTCAAAGCACCGTCGAGTCCTAATAGAGGTTTTTGTCGCTTCCTTTTTCGTGCAGTTGGCAGCGTTGGCGAATCCTCTGGTGGTTCAGTTAATTATCGACAAAGTTATCACTCAAAATAGTATTGGCACACTACATATTTTGGGGATTTTGCTCTTAGTAGTCGGGCTATTTGAAGCAGTACTGACTACTTTACGAACCTACTTATTTGTCGATACCACTAACCGGATCGATATGGGTTTAGGGTCGCAAATTATTGACCACTTATTACGTTTACCACTGCGCTACTTTGAACGCCGACCTGTGGGTGAACTTTCCACTCGCATCAACGAATTAGAAAATATCCGCCAATTCTTGACGGGTACTGCCTTAACAGTCGGGTTGGATGCTCTATTCTCGGTGGTTTATATCGGTGTGATGCTAATTTACAGTTGGCAACTCACCTTAGTAGGCTTAAGCACAATTCCAGTGTTTGTGATTATCACCTTAGTTGCTTCTCCCACCATTAGTAGACAGTTACGTGCCAAAGCCGAACGCAACGCCGAAACTCAATCTTATTTAGTGGAGGTGATGTCAGGAATTCAAACCGTAAAAGCGCAAAATATCGAATTGCGATCGCGCTTTTCTTGGCAAGAGCGTTACGCTCGGTTTGTCGCTGCTGGTTTTAAAACGGTTGTAACTTCTACCCTCGCTAACTCTACCAGCAGCTTTCTCAACAAACTCAGTAGCTTACTCGTTTTGTGGGTAGGAGCTTATCTAGTACTCCAAGGAGAACTAACTTTAGGCGAATTAATTGCCTTTAGAATTATATCGGGTTACGTCACCAGCCCAATATTGCGTTTAGCTCAACTCTGGCAAAGCTTCCAAGAAACAGCCTTGTCGCTAGAGCGTTTAAGCGATATTGTCGATACGCCACAAGAAGGAGAAACAGACCGCTACAATATACCCTTACCTGCGATTACGGGAGCGGTGAAATACGAAAATGTTTCCTTCCGTTTTGGCACAAGTGGCCCTCTGCAACTTTCTAATGTCAACCTCGAATTTGAGCCAGGGAAATTTGTCGGCATTGTCGGCCAAAGTGGATCTGGTAAAAGTACGATGATGAAGTTATTGCTGAGACTTTACGAAACTGAGTCCGGCAGAATTTTGATTGATGGTTATGATATTGCCAAAGTGGAACTTTATTCACTGCGACGACAAATAGGCGTAGTTCCCCAAGAAACGTTGTTGTTTGATGGTAGCGTTCAGGAAAATATTGCCCTAACCAATCCCGATGCAACAACCGAAGAAATTATCGAAGCCGCTCAGGTTGCGTGTGCCCACGAATTTATCATGAACTTACCCAACGGATACAACACACGGGTAGGAGAACGGGGTTCTGCACTTTCAGGTGGACAACGACAAAGAATTGCGATCGCTCGCTCTGTTTTACAACGGCCAAAATTACTGGTTTTAGATGAAGCAACCAGCGCATTAGATTATCCCACAGAGCGGCAAATATGTCTCAATTTAGCCAAAGCATTCAAGGGTGATACAGTATTTTTTATTACCCATCGGCTGAACACTGTAAGTAATGCAGACATGATCGTTGTGATGGATAATAGCAGGGTTATAGAACAAGGTAGCCATCAAGAATTAATGGCTGCTAAAGGTCATTATTTTTACCTGTATCAGCAACAAGATGTTAACTTGTAATTAGTCATTGCTGGGGGCATGGCAACGAAGAGGCTCTTGGTTGGGAGCAGGGAGCAGGGGGAAATGACCCCATCAAGAACTGCTCTACAAAAAATCCAAAATCCAAAATCCAAAATCCAAAATCGTTATGACTCAAGTTAATAGGAATCACCTCAACGGCAATCAAAAAAATGGATTCAAGCAAGATTCACCAGTACTTACAAAACAACAGAAAGCTGCTCAACAGTCTTTAATCAACTCAAGTACTCAGGAATTTGAGCAATCTATTGTCTTGCGCCAATCTCCAATTTGGTCGCGTACAATCATGGTGACTTTAATGGCCCTAGCCTGCTTTGGCATTGCTTGGGCTTATTTTGCCAAAATTGAGCAAGTAGTGCCAGCCACAGGGCAATTAAAGCCAGAAGGAACAATCAAAGAAGTTCAGGCTCCTGTTAGTGGAGTCGTGAAAACAGTTAATGTTAAAGATGGGCAAGCAGTAAAGGCAGGAGATTTGTTGCTGACTTTCGATTCCATTGCTTCTGTTGCTGAATTAAATTCTTTAAATAAAATTCGCGTTGCATTAATTAGAGAAAACCAGATTTATCGCCGATTAATGGGGGCAACTAACGCCACCGGATCTGAACTATCGTATTTGCGCGGTGATTTGCCACAAGAAACTGCTTTTCTGCTGAAAAGTAGGTCAGCCTTAGTAGGAGAAAATGAATTATTACGGACTCAATTAAAAAATTCTGGTGTAGGTACTGCACTAGGTATTGATGAGCAACAACTTCTACAAGTTGCCAAAAAAGAATTAGACTCTCGCTCTTTGGCAGCGCGGTTAGAAGTAGAAAAAACCAAAAAACAACTAGCTCAAAATAAATATAAGCTAGAAGATAGTAAGGCAAGTTTGGCTATTCAAGAGGGCATTTTAGCTAAACTTAAGATATTAGCAGAAGAAGGTGGTATTTCTCAGCTTCAGTATCTCAACCAACAACAAGAAGTACAAAACCGCACGGCGGAAGTAGCGCAATTAGGCGAGGAAGAAAAACGCCTTCAGTTTGATATACAAAAAGGGCAACAAGAGTTAAGCAATACGGTGGCTGTTTCTGATAAAAACATTTTGGATAAGATAGCTAATAACAAACAGCGCATTGCCGAAATCGATAGCCAATTCATGAAAATTATTTTAGATAATGAGCAGCGTTTGGCAGATGTCAATAGTAAAATCTCTCAAGCACAGTTAAATGTTAAATATCAAGAACTGCGTGCACCTGTAGCCGGAACAATTTTCGATTTACAAGCAAAAAACCCTGGATTTGTAGCGACTCCGACTACAAAACTGCTGCAAATAGTCCCAAATGAAAAGTATATAGCTGAAGTTTTCATCACTAACAAAGATATTGGTTTTGTGCGAAAAGGGATGAAGGTAGATGTCAGAATTGATTCTTTTCCTTACAGCGAGTTTGGTGATATCAAAGGGGAACTGGCTGGGATAGGATCAGACGCATTACCGCCAGATCAAACACATCAGTTTTATAGATTTCCGGCAAAGCTCAGTTTAGATAACCAATCTTTAGTGATTAGGGGTAAAAACGTCCCGTTGCAATCAGGTATGTCAATTAGTGCCAATATAAAAGTACGCGAAGAACGGACTGTGCTTAGTTTATTCACTGAGATGTTTACCAAGCAAATTGATACTCTTAAAGAGGTACGTTAATTTATCAAGAAAGCTCCGAGGCAGGAGGAAAACTGCCTCGGAGCTAACAAAAACGGCTTTGATGCTCTGCTTCCTGCCATACCAGAAAGAGCAAGGGTTTAGACCAGAATAGCAACGGTGGGCTAGCCCCTAAATTCATTTATGGGGGTTAGCTGTTGGCGATTTTAAGACGCTCGTTCGCGCAGCGTGCCGTAGGCAAGACTCGCTAACGCTACGCTATCGCCCGTCCCCATTCTTCTATTAGCTCACTAGCACTGATACCCCTACTTATTGCCTCAGCTTTAATATTTTCCCAAGCCGTAGGAGTGAGTACCACAGTTCTCTTCGCCTTCACTTCATCATGCAAAACAGGTATATTTCTTAATCGCTTTTTAGTTGTCATGTTTAGTAATGCCGTGTATACTAAATACAGTTTAGCAAATGTAAGGGAGGTGATTAGAGAGTGTTGGTATTGGAATATAAAGCAGTAGCTAAAAAAGCCCAATTAAAAGCCATAGATGAAGCTATCCGTACAAGCCAATTTGTCAGAAACAAAGTACTTAGATATTGGATAGATAATCGCGGTGTTGGCAAAAAAGAACTGTACCAATACAACACTCAGTTACGGGGCGAATATGAGTTTGTCAGAAATTTAAGTAGCCATGCAACTCAAGCATCAGTGGAAAATGTTGAACGAGCAATCAACAGATTTTTTGCTAATTGCAAAGCTAAAAAACCTGGGCTGAAAGGCTATCCAAGATTTAAGAAACATAGTCGCTCTGTTGAATATAAGCAACAGTCTTGGAAGTTACACCCGTCAAAACGGCGAATAACTTTTACGGATAAAAAAGGTATTGGTGAAATCAAGTTATTAGGTAAATGGGATATCCACGCCTACCCTGTCGAGCTAATCAAGAGAGTCCGAATTGTACGCCGTGCTGATGGTTGCTATGTACAATTTTGCGTGAAAGTTGAGAATAAACAAGCAGCACCATCCACTGATTCTGAAATCGGGATAGATGTCGGGCTAGAGTACTTCTACTCTGACTCAGAGGGCAACCATGAAGAGAACCCGCGATTTTTGCGTAAAGCTGAGAAAGATATCAAACGGGTTCAACGCAAAATTTACAAGAAGAAAAAAGGGTCATCTGGTAGAAGAAAAGCGCGTGGTATTTATGCTCGGAAGCATTTAAGAGTAACACGAAAAAGAAATGAACACGCTCTTATACTGGCGCGTAACTTATGCCTAGCTAACGCTAAGGTGATTGTGGAAGACTTGAATATTTCCGGCTTGGTGAGAAACCACAAGCTAGCCAAAAGCATCAGTGATGCTTCTTGGTACAACTTCCGCCAGTGGCTCGAATACTTTGGTGAGAAGTTTGGAAGGGAAATCATTGCAGTTCCTCCCCACTTCACCAGCCAGGAATGCTCAAACTGCGGTGCTAGAGTTCAGAAGTCTCTAAGCACTCGTACTCATTCTTGTCCACATTGCGGATACGTTGAGCAACGCGATGTGAATGCTGCCAAGGTAATTTTAAGTCGTGCAAGCGCTACCGGAGGGCATCCGGGAAGTAACGCTAGCGGAGATGTTCTCACTACTTCTATTGGACGCAAGTCCTGTAAAAGCAAAGAACGTCAGTGATGCTAGAATCCCCTGCGTTTACGCATGGGGAGTGTCAATTGATGTGATAGAACGATCGCCATTTGTAGAAATCCTTCAGACAGCGATCGCAAAACGCCCAACCTAGTCGCCCGATATTTGCTCTAGGCTAATGCCGCTACCTTCTCTAACAATCCCTGAAACAGCCTCAAGCCATCGCTACTGCCCAGCATCGCGTCAGATGCTCTTTCTGGGTGCGGCATCATCCCCAACACATTGCCCTGGCGATCGCAAATTCCGGCAATATTGTTCAGTGAACCGTTGGGGTTCTCCCCTTCATAGCGAAACACAACTTGCCCGTTATCTTCAATTTCTGCCAGAGTGGCTGCGTCAGCGTAGAATTGGCCCTCTCCGTGGGCAATTGGCAAAGTAATAACTTCACCAGTCGTATAAGCTTGCGTCCAAGGAAGATTAGTCCGTTCAACCTTTAAGGGGGCGCGATCGCAAATAAAATGCAAATCTCGATTTCTAGTCAACACCCCTGGCAAAAGTCCAGCTTCAGTTAATACCTGAAACCCGTTGCAAATACCGATTACAAACTTACCCTTTTGGGCGTGTTCGATAACCTGCTGCATCACGGGTGAAAAACGCGCGATCGCACCGCAGCGTAAATAGTCCCCGTAACTAAAGCCACCAGGGATAATAACGACATCCAAATCAGCAATATCTGTTTCTTGATGCCAAACCATGCGAGTCGGTTGTAAGAGCAAGTCTCTGGTTACATAAGCAACATCGCGATCGCAATTAGAACCGGGAAAAACAATAACACCGAATTTCATGATTAATCAAAGGGAGTGGGGAGTGGGGAGTGGGGAGTGGGGAGTGGGGGCAGGGGAGGCAGGGGCAGCAGGGGAGGCAGGGGAAGTATTGATTCTTGACCAATGCCCCATGCCCCATGCCCTAAAAAACCCCAGTTTGGGTTTCGACCTCAATCAAATCAAAGCGATAATTTTCAATCACGGGATTTGATAGCATTTGGTCACAAATGCGATCGAGGTCTTGACGAGCTTTTTTCTCATCAGACGAGGTAATGGTGAGTTCAATGTACTTACCAATCCGCACCTGGTCAACCTTCTCGTATCCCATTTGCTTAAGACCGGATTGTACAGCTACGCCAGCAGGGTCTAAAACTGAAGGACGAAGCGTCACGAAAATTTTGGCAAGATACTTTGTTTGCACGGGCTTTTGCTGAATGCTGCGATCGCTATACTATAACTTTCTGTTCCAACTGAGTGAAAATAAGATTACGAAGCCGTTAAAGTTAATTGATCAATTAGCCCATCTAACAGCTTCAACTACAGTGGCATATTAAAATAATTGTCTATGAGAGCCATACGCACCCGCAGTCAAGAGCGTATTTTCAATCTACTGAAAACCATCAAAAAAGGCATTTCCGCTCAAGATATTTACGTAGAACTACGTAACACAAATCAGAGCATGGGTTTAGCAACAGTTTACCGTTCCCTAGAAGCCTTAAAACTTGAAGGCATGGTACAAGTGCGGAATTTGGCTAACGGTGAAGCCCTCTATAGTCTAGCGCAGCAAGACAAACACCATCTTACTTGCTTGCAATGCGGTGTCTCAATTCCCATTAATCAATGCCCAGTTCATGACTTAGAAGACCAGTTAGAATCCAGCCATAAGTTTAAAGTTTTTTACCACACCCTAGAGTTTTTTGGGTTGTGCAGTCAATGCCAGGTAAATCAAGCTAGTGAAATTAGTCAATAATCATACCAATTCTATGTAATATTGTACTTCATTTTTCCATAGGCTCAAGCCCGTGGCTACCAGAAAAAAGCCTGCTCATACAGGCTAATAATGTGGATTTCTATAAAGAAATGGTGTGAGCAGGAAATTTTCTTTGATCTTCAAGCTTAACTACAGGAGTAATGCAGTGTTGAGAATTAGCGTTGAAGAAGCAGCTAAGTAGTCAGACAGAATTAATTACACAAAGTCATTGCGAATGGAGCGTACCCCTTCGGGGAAGCAAGCTACGCGGTAGCGTCTCTAAGAGTTGCGGAATGTAGGCGAAGCCTTCCCGTTAGCGTAGCGTCTCTGTCAGGAGAAGGGTAGCAATTCGCTTGCGGCTGGGATCTCTACGAGACGCTGCGCGAACGCTCGCAATGACTGTAATTAATTTTGCGTAGTTACTTACCACTCCTAACCAGGACGATTATTTTCTAATTTTGGTATTTGCTTAGAAAACAACTCGTTAGAGTCAACTTGACCATTTGAGATAACAGAACGCATACCTTCAAAAGCAGCAGGAATAGTGCGCGGATCTATAAATAAGACCTTGCTGCTATCGCTTCTACCAATTGTCGCGCCCATATCCAAATAGCCCAAGGCAAACAGAACTTCTACTGCTTTATTGGCATTGGGGTTATTGTGGAGCTTTTGTGCAATAATTTCTGATGACTCTGCGATCGCTTGGGCTTTCAAAACTTGTTGCTGACGTTCAGCTTGAGCCTTCAAAACGATCGCCTTTTGTTCAGCTTCTGCTTGCAAAATTGTCGATTTTTGACGAGCTTCCGCATCCAATATTTGCGCTTCGGCTTTACCTTTAGCACTATTGACAGCAGATTCGCGTTCCCCCTCAGAAGTTAAAATTGCTGCCCGTTTGCGTCGTTCTGCCGACATTTGCAATTCCATCGATTCACGCACTGCCTTAGACGGAATAATATCTCGCAGTTCTACCCGTGTCACTTTCACACCCCAAGGATCGGTAGCAACGTCCAAATCCTGTAATAAAAGTTCACTGATGTGGGAACGAGCAGTAAAGGTTTGATCCAACTCCAGTTGCCCCATTTCGGCGCGAATTTGAGTCAGCACCATGTTTACCATTGCCGACTGGAGATTTTCTACCTTGTACCAGGCTTTTTCCATATCCACAATCCGCCAGTAAAACACTGCATCTACCTCAATGCCAACGTTGTCACGGGTGATGCACTGTTGAGGAGGGATATCTAAGACTTTTTCTCGAATAGTTCCTTGGTAGACAACTCTATCTAGGAAAGGAATGACAAAGTTTAGCCCTGGTTCCAGTTTTTTGTTATAACTACCCAATCTTTCCACCAAAGCTTGATTGCCCTGATTGATAACTTTCACAGATCCCGCTACGGCAGAACCACCAAGGGCTAAAAATACTAGTAAAAAGAACTGTTCCATTGTGAATCTCCTAATTTTTAATAAAGGGAGTGGGGAGTAGGGAGTGGGGGATGAGGGATGAGGGAAGATAAAGGGAATGGAGATCAATAACTCTTTATTCCTAACTTTTCACTCCCCACTCCCCATTAACTAAGAATTCAACAAATTTTCTGGTATCACAATCAAAGTAGTACCTTCTCTCCTAACCACATAAACTTTTTGATGGGGTGGTACGGTAAATTTGTCATCGTCACATCGTGCTTGCCAAGAATTTCCTTCATACAGCACCCGCCCTGTTTTCCCAGGCGGAATTTCTGTTAAAGTTTCAGCTATGACTGCATCCTGAATTTTTGATTTGCGTTGTCGCGGTTGCAAAAACCGACGAGAAAGCACGATTAGTAATGTGGAAAGTAATAGCCAAACTACAACTTGCAACCATACACTTCCCAAACCCACTCCAGACAGCAGCGCCACCACTAAAGCGCTAATTCCCATCATGAAGGCGACAAACGCCGACGGTAAGAACAGTTCTATTAAACACAGGACTGCTCCTGCCAGAAGCCAGATTAAAGTAAAACTTGGCATAGCGCCATCCTAAACTCTACATTGACGTAAATGCATTTCTACGATTAGATACAGCCAGACGTAAGTTATTTACAGAAAACCAAACTTGGCATTTTTACCACTAATTTTGATTAATTTCAGTAACAAGATGTAGCTAGCGGTACACAAATCCAGTCTATTCTAGCTTTCAAATCTTTGCCAGCTAAACTTAATCGAAGTTCATTAGTTGATTTGTTTGTTAAATTTATACCTTTATGATTTCTACTCAACTGATAATTTATTGTATAAATCCACGCTGTAATAGCCCCATTAATCCTATTGGAGATAGTGTTTGTGCCACTTGTCAAACTCCTTTAGTTCATCGCTATCTTTGGGCTACTGGCTCATTGTCTACCAAAATCTCACTAGGTACGAGGGTAGCACAGAGGTATGAGGTAATTAGTCGCCAGATTTGGCTGGATACTCAACCGGGACTGTCGCCAGATGTACCTGAAGAATTGCCAACGGAAGTAATTCCTTACCTACGATTATATCAAGAGCGATTACATCTCCCCCAAGCTTATGGGTTTGCTAGTAACTTTGAGGGAGATACAACTAATATCCTCTTATTAGAAAATGTGCCGATAGATGAGAAAGGAAATATCTATCCAACTATTGTTGAGGCATGGGAGCAAACAACGGCGGTACGACAAGTTTATTGGCTGTGGCAAATTCTCCAACTTTGGACACCTTTATCTGAATTGGGACTTAGCCGCAGTTTGCTAGTAGTAGACAATTTGAGAGTTCAAGGTTGGTGTGTGCGATTGTTGGAACTTTACCAAACACCAGCAGATGAGAAACTGAGTTTACGAAATCTGGGAGAGTGCTGGCAGTTTTGGGTAGCGTCTGCAAAGGCATCAGTAGCCAAAGAATTACAAAATATAGTCCAGCAGATGTGTGATGAGGTTGAGTTAGAGACTATTAATATTCAACTCAATAATTTACTACTAGCATCTGCGGCAGAATTGCCATTAGTTTTGAAAGTGGCAGGCTCTACAGATATTGGCCCAATTATGGCGCAAAATGAAGACGCTTGCTACCCAAATTCTTTAAGTGACTTAGATGAACCTTTATTGCCTCACTTGTCGATTGTTTGCGATGGCATTGGCGGGCATGAAGGCGGGGAGGTTGCTAGTAAGTTGGCGGTGCAGTCTGTAAAGTTGCAAATTCGCGCTTTACTCAAGGAGGTTAGAGAACAAACTGTACTTGTACCACCAGAGTTATTGCAGGAACAATTAGAAGCAAGCTTACGGGTAGTAAATAATCTGATTAGTGCCCGCAATAATGAACAAAAACGCCAAGGCAAAGAACGTATGGCTACAACCATTGTCATGGCGCTGCAAGTTCCCCAACGAGTGCAGACGAGTACTGGCTGGCAATCAAATAATACCCATGAACTTTACTTGGCTAATGTTGGCGATAGCCGTGCCTATTGGATTACTCGCAATTATTGTCAGCTACTGACAGTAGATGATGATGTGGCAACGCGGGAAGTACGCTTTGCTAAAAGCTTATATCGAAAGGCACTTTTGAGAGCAGATGCTAATGCCTTAACTCAAGCATTGGGGACAAGAGATGCAGAATCTTTGCGTCTCAAGGTTCAGCGATTCATTGTAGAAGAAGATGGACTATTACTACTTTGTTCTGATGGTTTAAGTGATAAAAACTTGGTGGAACAATCTTGGCAAGATTATGCAATACCCGTGTTAACAGGTGAACTGACAGTTGAAGATGCTGTCCGCAACTGGATTGACTTGGCAAACGAAAAAAATGGGCGTGATAATACATCGGTTGTTCTCACTTATTGCCGTGTCTCCCCAGAATATTTAGTACCTGTAACTCCGGCTTTGCCAGAAGAGATTATAGAAGCAGAGATACAAGAAGAAGAGGAACTAGAGGAACTAGAGGAACTAGAGGAACTAGAGGAACTAGAGGAACTAGAACTGGAAGAACCAATTTCTTTTACAGAAAGTTCGCAAGCTTTGCTAGATTTGGATCTAGATTTGGATCTTTCAGAAGAACCAGTTTTAAGCCCTAAAATCCCACCAACCCTAATTACAAAACCTAAGCGGGGTAAAGGTTTGATAATGTTAGGGGGAGTGTTGGCGTTACTTGTGGGGGGTACAAGTCTGGGATTATTAGCTTGGTGGCAATTTAATCCTCAAGGATTTCAGCAGATGTGTCGGCAACTTCCCCAAAGAATGCAGCAACTGTGTCCGGGTGGGAAATAGGGAATCAGAAGTGGGAACTAGCTTCTAGTGACAACTATTGTAGGTTTATTACCTATATGTTAGTCACAAGAATCAGGATGTTGATGACCAATTTTTAAACATTAGTCATCTCAATCGTGACGGGAACCGCTACAGAGTTAACGGGAACCGTCTCAGTTGCAACGTTGCTGAAGACAGTTTCTGAATTTAGAGTCACGGTTTAACTGGTGAGATAATACAGTGAAGCGATCGCACCACAGATAACTTTACATGACTTTGGCAAAGGCGATCGCTTCCTTCTCCAACTCCACACTTTATGTTGATTTTGTCAATCATTTTGCCATTGTTCACTGCTGTCACTCCCTCTGAGTCTGCCTTACACCCGTGTTAAGAAAGATGTGACTAATGATAGTTGCTCAAAAGAAAGGTTAGGGGTGAGGTTTTGTACTTAATTAAATCCGCGTTGCTCAAATTTTCTCATTTTAAGTGATATTAACTCTTTGAGTACGGTAAACCGTATTTGCTCGTTAGTTCCCAAAGATTAATTTAATTGTTAAGTTTAGTTACATAAATAAAAAATTCTGCAACCATTGCTAGAGGAGTTCTCTTATGAGAAGCGGTAGTATTGTTAACGATAAAAACAAACTGAACAAGCCTGGACATTACATCACACAAGTTAAGCTCTCTCAGAAATAAAGCTTATTTAACATTGCTTATGAAAGCTACAGATCAATTGGTGCATTTTTTAAAGGAAGAGTTGGGTATTTCTGGTGGAGCAATTTCTCTTGCTTTGCGACATTGTGAGCAGACCCCTAACTTTTTGGCTATGACCCTCTGGCAGTATGGACTGGTAACACTGGATCAGTTAGCCCAAATTTTTGATTGGTTGGAAACAGTATAAGCTGCTTCAACTATTTGGATGGTAAATAACGGACTTTCTGTGAAAGTCACGTTTTCAACAGGTTTCATTTTAAGGATTAGTAACGTCAATGCCAATTAAAGAACAACCTAAGTCACCTCGTTTTCGGATCATTGCTAATGTATTACTGGCAGTATCAGGGCTATTTTTGCTCTTAAATTTATTTTTGCCTGGTTTATTTGCCTCTGGCCCGACTGGTGTTCCCTATAGCTTGTTTATTCATCAAGTACAAGAAGGGGAAGTTAGCCGCGTTTCGGTTGGTCAAAACCAGATTATTTACCAACTAAAAGCAGAAAATGCCGAGCCGCCCCAGGTGTTTGCAACTACACCAATCTTTGATTTAGAGTTACCCAAACTGCTAGAACAAAAGGGAGTTGAATTTGCTGCTACACCTCCACCAAAAAATACTTGGTTTACAACCCTTTTAAGTTGGGTGATTCCACCACTGATTTTTATTGGTATTTGGCAGTTCTTTCTCGCCCGTGGTGGTGGTGGCGGTGGCCCCCAAGGTGCGCTTTCTATTGGTAAGAGCAAAGCTAAAGTTTACGTTGAAGGCGAATCAGCTAAAATCACCTTTGCAGACGTGGCTGGCGTAGAAGAAGCGAAAACTGAGTTAGTGGAAATTGTCGATTTCCTTAAGACTCCGGCACGATTTACGCAAATTGGCGCTAGGATTCCCAAAGGTGTTTTGTTAGTTGGGCCTCCGGGTACTGGTAAGACACTTTTAGCCAAAGCCGTAGCCGGAGAAGCAGGAGTTCCATTCTTCAGTATCTCTGGTTCGGAGTTTGTAGAATTGTTTGTCGGTGTAGGTTCTTCCAGAGTGCGCGATTTGTTTGAACAAGCAAAGAAACAGGCTCCTTGTATTGTATTCATTGATGAATTAGATGCAATTGGTAAGTCTCGTAGCAGTAACGGCTTCTACGGTGGTAACGATGAGCGAGAACAGACTCTCAACCAGTTACTAACTGAGATGGATGGTTTTGCAGCTGGAGATGCGACAGTGATTGTATTAGCAGCTACCAACCGCCCCGAAAGCCTTGACTCTGCATTGCTGCGTCCAGGCCGCTTTGACCGCCAGGTGTTGGTAGACCGTCCCGATTTATCTGGTCGGGAAGCAATTCTCAAGATTCACGCTCAAAAGGTAAAATTAGGAGATGATGTAGATTTAAGAGCGATCGCTACTCGTACTCCTGGTTTTGCTGGTGCAGATTTGGCAAACTTGGTGAACGAAGCCGCATTATTAGCAGCCCGTAATATGCGTGAAAGGGTTGCTCAAGAAGACTTTGCCGAAGCAATTGAGCGAGTAGTGGCCGGTTTAGAGAAGAAGAGCCGAGTGATGAACGAGACTGAGAAAAAGATTGTTGCTTACCATGAAGTCGGTCACGCAATGGTCGGGGCGCTAACAACAGGAAACGGTCGCGTAGAAAAGATTTCAATTATTCCTCGTGGAATGGCAGCTTTGGGTTACACTCTGCAATTACCAACTGAAGACCGCTTTTTGATGAATGAAGAGGAACTGCGGGGTCAGATTGCAACTCTATTAGGTGGACGTTCCGCCGAAGAGGTTGTGTTTAACAGTATTACAACCGGTGCTTCCAACGATTTGCAACGAGCAACTGACTTGGCAGAACGGATGGTAACAGCTTATGGTATGAGCAAAGTCTTAGGGCCACTGGCTTACCAACAAGGACAACAATCGATGTTTTTGGGTAATGGTGGGGGTAATCCTCGGCGGGCGGTGAGTGAAGATACATCGAAAGCCATTGATAACGAAGTCAAGGAAATCGTAGAAACAGCCCATGAGCAAGCCCTAGAGATTCTTAGACAGAACCGAGACTTGCTAGAAGCGATCGCTACTCAACTCTTAGAAACAGAGGTCATTGAAGGCGAAAAACTGCACAGTTTGCTAGGTCAAATTAAACCCCTAGCTAATTCGTAATTCGTAATTCGTAATTCGTAATTAAGAAAGTCAGGTTTTAAACTTAGAGGTACGCAGAGAATAATCTTTGCGTACCTCTGCGTTACTTTGCGTTATATCATGTCCGCTTGATTGCTTATTAAAACCCGAAGAACCCCACCCCGCCAAAGCTACGCTTTGTCTCCCCTCCCCGCTTGCGGGGAGGGGCTGGGGGTGGGGTTTAGTGGATGTGGTTAGCATAACTATTTATGCGGACATGATATTACTTTGCGTTTTTAATACTCTGGAACAGAAGGATCAATTTCTCGACTCCAAGCAGTAATTCCGCCTTTGACATTCGTCCCAACAATCCCAGCTTCTTTGAGAATGCCGAGGGCTTTTGCCGATCGCCCACCCATCTTACAATGAGCAATTAAGCGGTGACCGTTCAATATTTCTTTCACCTTGGCAACGCCATTGCCATTTTCAATGTCTGGTAAGGGAACCAACACTGAACCAGGAATTTTGGCAATGTCGTACTCATTGGGGTTGCGGACATCTAGCAGTACAAAATCCTTTGCACCACTATCGAGCAACTCCTTCAAATCCTTAACGGTGATTTCTTGCATTTCCATCTGCTGTTTAGCCTCCTCTGCCTTAGCTTGGGGAATTCCGCAGAATTGTTCGTAGTCTATCAGTTTTTCAATCACAGGGCGAATTGGGTTAGGACGCAACTTCAACTCCCGGAATTTCATATCTAAGGCGTTGTATAGCAGCAATCGTCCACTTAAAGTATTACCTTGTCCCAGAATAATTTTGACAGTTTCTGTTGCTTGAATTAAACCAATAATTCCTGGCAAAATTCCCAATACGCCACCTTCTGCACAAGAGGGAACCATCCCTGGTGGTGGTGGTTCTGGGAAAAGGTCACGATAATTTGGCCCACCTTGGTAGTTAAATACAGTAGCTTGCCCTTCAAAGCGCAAAATTGAACCGTAGACGTTAGGCTTATTTAGCAATACGCAAGCGTCGTTAACTAGATATCTCGTGGGAAAGTTATCAGTACCATCTACGACGATATCGTAAGGTTCAAGGATTTCCAAGGCGTTTTCGGAAGTTAGGCGGGTTTCGTATAAATCAACCTGACAATAGGGGTTAATCTCGTGAATGCGATTTTTTGCCGATTCAATCTTAGGTTTACCTACCCACGATGTACCGTGGATGACTTGGCGTTGTAAGTTGGAAGTATCGACAACATCGAAATCGACAATCCCGATCCGTCCAATACCCGCCGCCGCCAGATATAAAAGTAGTGGTGAACCTAGTCCACCTGTACCAATACACTGGACACTGGCAGCTTTTAGGCGCTTTTGTCCTTCTAGTCCTACTTCCGGTAAAATCAGGTGTCGGGAGTAGCGTTCGTAATCATCTTTAGTCAACTGGATTTCATCCAGATTGGGATTGAGCGACATACCATGTACCAATAGTTTCAACGTTTAATCTAGTAATTTTAGTATTAAAATACTAATTTAGTCTTTGAGCTGTTTTTTTATCTTACTGTGGGAAAAGCTACTTCTGTACCTCTTCAGTTTTGGGATTAGCGATCGCACTTGATTATCCATGAACAAGACTTACGCAGCGATGATTAGTCATTACGAGCGGAACGCAGTGTAGCGTAAAGCCTTCTCTAAGCGAAGCTATGCCGCAGGCTTTACGGTATAGAGACGCTTTGCGTAGCTTGCTTCTTTGAAGGAGTACGCAACGCTTGCAATGACGAAAGTACTACGTTGCCTTTGCGTAAATCCTGATGCCGTTAAATATTTAGGGTGTATAGTAAATTCAGCCTAATTAAGCAAAATCGCAACCGAATTAGTTTGTTTTGCTATGCCAAACGAGCTTTTACAAATTTTAGTACCTGCATTTATCGGTGCCGTTTCTGGATATCTGATTAATCAATTACCCCCGTTAAGAACCTTTCGGGGTAGCTGGTTCTTGGTTATTGCTGTAGTAATTGAACTTGCCCTCTTAGGAGGAATTTGGGCATGGTTGTCTGGAAATGTTGCTAAAACATCAAATGTCAGAGGATTGGTTCAAATGATTGGTGCTGCCTTAGTGGGAGCCTTTTTAGTTAATATTCTTCAACTCATCTTCGGTAACATTTGGGGTAGACAGTCTGCACAATCAACTCCCCCTCAGCCAGGTATAAATCGGGGAACTGTTGTCAAAGGAACACACATGACAGGAAAGGGAAATAAAGCAAAAGTTACTAAAGGAGACGTTTGGGTAGAAGATACTCAGATAGACGGTGAAAACCAAGAGTTTTCTGTGACAGATGATGCCAATCCTCCATCTTCTCCCCAACAAAATAATCCTCCGAATCCATGATTATTGCCAATCGCACACAGGAAGTTTTACTTTTCAACCAGATGGTGCAGGGAAGCGTTGCCAAACGGGTGCTACTGATTGAAGCTAAATCTGGTTTAGGTAAGACTTCGTTACTGATACGGTTTAAGCATACATTGTCTACAAAAAATACATTGTGTGTGGAAATGGATCTTAAATCAGCACAGCGAGGAATTTCCTACGTCTTTTCTCGTGTACGTAAGGTTTTAGGAGAACAACGTTTTCCTTACTTAAATGCTGCTGTTGAACGATATCTTCGTTCAGGGATAGAAGTCTCTGACACAACAATAATTGGCAAAGATAATCAGTTTAGTGTGGTGTTATCTAATGTAGATGAAAGTACGCGGAATTTTCGTTTGACTGAACTACGCGAGGCATTTTTTTACGACTTGCAAAGAATTCCCCAAAAACTGGTGTTTTTGTTTGATACTTACGAAAAAGCTCCCCAAGAATTGGCAGACTGGTTAGAGGGCGAATTTTTAGCAGATGTTGTTGATACACCCAAGTTAATTGTAGTAATTGCTGGGCAGCAGATTCCTCAACCGACAATTGAGTGGATGGATTTACATCACTGTTGTTGCTTGGAAGCCATTTTAGATAGAGAGGCGTGGTATGAGTACAGCCAAAACAAAAAACTGCCTTTCAATCGAGATGAGGTAAACATGGCGATGTTAATACTCAAAGGACAACCTCAGGAGATTGATAAGACCTTACAAGCCCTAAAAAGCAAACAGCAATGAATAGTGAATTATTGCAAAAGCTGGCAAAGGCACAAACAGATGAGGAACGCTCTTGGATTGTCACGGAAAGTTTGCTTTTGACGCTTTCGCCTGAGTTAGCTGCGGCTGTATGGGCGGTGGTAGTGCCACACTGGTTTAATGCAGAGATTTTGGCAGCACTGCGCCCAGAATTGCAAACCCAATCATCTCAGCTTTATACAGAATTGCAAGCTTTACCTTTTGTAGAAGAGTTTCCTGATAGAGGGCATAATGTTCATGATTTGACGCGAAATCTGATGTTAAAACATTTGCGGCTAGAACGTCGGGATGAATTTATCACATTGTCGCAACGAGCAGTTGAGTATTTTGGCAGCACCAATGAACAGCCAGAAACTCAAATTGAATGGCTGTATCACTTGATTGTAGTTGACCGCGAGTGGGAAGGCAGTGAACTTAAAAATTTAGCCCAAAAGTGGAACAATAATTTTCGTGTTGCCGAACTAGAATCACTGATTACAGCATTATTAGAACAGATTGCAGCAGAGCAAGTGGCAACTCCAGCTAAAGCAGAAGTTTATTATTGGGCAGGTAAAGCACAATTTCGAGTTTATCGAGCAAGCGAAGCCTTAGAGCGCTACGAAGCAGCATTGGCATTCTACCGCGACAT
>NZ_DASQZC010000430.1:0-26480 GCF_035638895.1 Nostoc sp.
AGAACAGCTAGCCCAATTGAGAAGTTTAAACTGTAATTTTGCTCAAGGATATCTATTTTCTAAACCCATAGAACAACAATTGGTTATTAAATTACTTGCTGTATCACCTCAATGGTAGCTATGAAATAACACCTATAAAAACTTAATTCTTGACGCTCGGCTAGATAATATACTGCTGTAAGCACGCTATCAAACTTGCAAAGTTGCTAATTGACTACAAGTATTTTAGTGAAATTGATAAAAAAACTTTCAGTACTATAGGAATCGTATTTGATTTTTGAAATCATCTACGTGGGCGGGGAGTGGGGAGTAGGGAGTAGGGAGTAGGGAGTAGGGAATAAGGAATTAGGCTTTTCGATCTGTACCTAGCTTTTTCAGAAATCAAACATTAGTCCTATATTTCAAACAAGTATTTACTAATTTCAACTATTACAAACATACTTTTTTATACATAATGAATTTAAATCAAATTAATCATCATAAAAGAAATATTTTAGTGGTCGATGATACCCCAGATAATTTGCGGCTTTTATCAGCGATGTTGACTACACAAGGTTTTGAAGTTCGCAAAGCCTTAAACGGTAAAATGGCACTGACTGCATGCCAAATGGTTTTGCCAGATGTGATTTTACTGGATATCAATATGCCCGACATGGATGGCTATCAAGTTTGTCAACAGTTGAAAGCTGATGAGAAAACTTGTGAAGTCCCAGTAATTTTTATTAGCGCCCTGGATGATGTTGTAGATAAAGTAAAAGCCTTTGATGTTGGTGGTGTAGATTATATTGCAAAACCTTTTCATGGGGCAGAGGTTGTGTTGCGAATTGAAAATCAGATTAATTTACGTTTGCTTCAAGTTAAATTGCAAGAAAAAAACTTTTTACTCCAACAGGCTCTTGACGAGTTGAAAGCCTCTCAAGTTCAACAGATTCAGAACGAAAAGATGGTAGCGCTAGGACAGTTAGTGGCTGGGCTTGCTCATGAGATTAATAACCCTATCAGCTTTATTTATGGGAATCTCCAATATGTTGGTCAATATGTAAAAGACCTAGTGAATCTGATTGAGGGATATCAAGAGGAATATCCCAAAGCTACACCAAAAATTCAGCAAATAGCTAAAGATATAGACCTGAATTTTATGATTAAGGATCTGCAAAACCTGATAGGTGCAATGTATAGAGGATCTGATCGCATTCAGGAAATTGTACTAGCGCTACAACACTTTTCTCGGCATGATGAAGCAGAGATGAAGCAGGTCAATATCCACGAAGATATCGAAAACACTTTGGTGATGTTACAACATAGACTTAGGGAAACAGCAGATCGTCCCGCAATTGTTGTAGTGAAAGATTATGGTAACTTGCCCCTAGTCACTTGTTATGCGAGTGAATTAAACCAAGTATTTATGCATCTGTTGAATAATGCTATTGATGCAATAGAAGAGGGAGTAGGGAGTGGGGAGCGGGGAGTGGGGAATCTATCTTCTAATCCCTACTCCCTACTCTCTATTCCCCAAATTCGGATTCACACAGAGGTAACATTGAATATGGTCAAAATTGCGATCGCAGATAATGGTTCTGGTATAGAAGAGGCGTTGCAATCGCGTTTATTTGACCCATTTTTTACCACAAAACCTGTGGGCAAAGGTAGTGGGCTAGGATTATCTATTAGCTATCAAATTATCGTCCAAAAACATGGAGGAAATATTACCTGCACTTCTTCTGTTGGGCAAGGAGCAGAGTTTGCGATCGAAATTCCTATCGAGCAACAAGAGCATTACCCAACAGCAAACTCGGTAAATTGTCCTTTGAAGGAGGAATGCAAAGCTAATACAATTACCATGTATCATCAATCATTCTGACATAGTTAACGGCAGTTTAACTGTGAACGTTGTCCAGCCCTGAGAACTGTTAACTTCAATTGTGCCTTGGAGATATTCTACTAACTTCTTCACTAATGCTAAACCTAATCCTGTACCGCCATGTTGCCAGCAATCGCTTTGAGGAATTCGGTAAAACGGCTCAAAGATTCGAGATTGTTCTTTTTGAGAAATTATCACCCCAGAATTGCTAATTGTGATTTGAAAGTAGGATTGAAGATTATCTAATACACCAGATTTAGCATCCTCATTTATTAGACTTTTTGGGTTGTCGATTACCTGAACATTTACCATAATCTGTTCATGAGGAGGAGTAAATTTACAACCATTGTTGAGTAGCTCTGAGACAATTTCGGTCAAGCTAGCCAAGTCTGTAACTAAAGGTGGTAAATTTGGAGGAACACTAACTTGAAAAGACTGTTGCCTACCTCCAGCCCGTTCCCCAAAATATTCGGCAACGTGAGGCAGCCAAGTTTGGAGTTGAATTGAAGTTAATTCCAACGGATAGACATCTGCATCAATCATTCGCATATACAGTAAATTGTCTACTAAATCTAGTTCTTGTTCACATTGTTCACGCAGGATATTTAAGTAGCGGGCTACAGATTCAGATGGCGAAAGTGCGTTTGAATTTAAGATACCCTGCCGATCAAGAAGATTTTCTAGGGCGGAGATTGCCATTTTGATGTTTGACAAGGGCGTTCGCATTTCATGAGAAGTGGTTGCTAGAAAATCCTCTTTCAACTTGTTCAATCTTTCAAGTTCTGCCACTTGAATTTCTAGTTGTTGAGTACGCTCAGTAGCGAGATTGCGTTCTTCAGTTAGCCTTCGTTGTGTGTCATCCCGAAAAACTAGTACGGCTCCTGTAATTACACCACTATTATTTCTCAGGGGAGTAGCGCTATCAGCTACTGGTATAATTTTCCCGTCTTTAGCAACTAGTAGGATGCGACTACCTAGATAGATAGTAGTTTCTTGTTGCAGGGCTGCGATAATTGGATTTTGAGCGGGGATCTGAGTTTGTTCATCAACGAGCTTAAACACATCGGTTAACATTCGTCCCTTGGCTTCATTCCATCGCCACCCTGTTAATGCTTCAGCTACCTGATTTAGGTACTTGATGGTTAACTGAAGATCGACTACAATCACTCCGTCTCCCATTTCTCGAAGGATAGAACTCAAAAATTGCTCGCGCTCGTAACGATTGAGTGCTGTTTGAATGGCAACGTAGAGTTCTTGCTCCTTAATTGGTTTGAGAATATATCCAAAGGGAGATGTCAGCGTTGCCCGCTCTACAGTGCTTCTATCAGAATGCCCTGTGACGTAGATAGTAGGAATTTGCAAATTATGCCAAATTTGCTCTGCTGCCTGGATACCGTCCATTTCACCCCGTAACCTGATATCCATTAAAATCATGTTTGGGCGTAATTCGGTTGCTTTTACAATTGCCCCTTCTGCGGAATCGGCTATATCTAAAACAGTGTATCCCAGAGACTCTAAACTTTCTTGCAAATTGATTGCAAGAATATATTCATCTTCAACAACAAGGATTCTAACTGTCTCCTTGGTATGTAGATTTGATGGGATGCCAATTGTGTTCATGCCTGGCTGTTTGTAAAAGTAATTTTGAACTGTGTTCCCTGGTGAGAGCCAATTTCGAGCTTTCCTCTTAGTTGCTTCACTAAACCCTGGATAAGAGTTATACCGAGTGTTTTAGCTTTCTTGCTATCAAAATTTTTAGGTAAACCAACACCATTATCTCGAACAATGAGTGTCAAATTAGACTCGGATTCTTGATAAAACTTAACCTCAATTTCCCCTCTACGATTACCAACAAAAGCGTATTTTAAAGCATTGGAAACCACTTCATTGATAATCAAGCCACAGGGGATGGCAGTTTCGATGTCGAGGCTAGCATTATCAACTTGAATCTTCAGTTGAATCTGACTAGAACTGACGTTATAGGAATCAAATAAATGAGTTGTTAAATCTGGGATGTATTGAGCGAAATCAATATCCGCGAGGTCTTCAGAGCGGTATAACTTTTCATGAACCAAGGCAATGGAGGCAATGCGGTTTTGGCTATCGCGCAAAATTGCTGTCACCAGAGGATCTTGTGTACGTCTGCACTGCATTTGCAGCAAACTGCTGACAATTCCTAAATTGTTTTTCACCCGATGGTGAATTTCTTTAAGTAATACCTCTTTTTCTTTCAAAGAGGCTTTAATTTTTTCCTCTGCTTGCTTATGTTCAGTGATATCTTGTTGGACAGCCACAAGGACGCTTCCATACTCAGGATGCTCAAAAATCGAAGTGTTCGCCCTACACCAGAACGGAGTGCCATCTTTCTTAACATTATAAACTTCATAGTTTGCCTCACCGTGTTGCAAGACAGCAGTCGTAATTGCCTGATTCACATCTTCAGGCGTAGTATGTTCGTCACCGTAGTTGATAATTGACACATGCTGATTGATTAATTCACCAGGTTCATAGCCAAACATCTGCTCAAATTTAGGATTAGCGTAGACAAACACGCTATCTGTGGCATGAATTAGGCAAATTCCCTCTGCCATGTTACGGGTAATTACTGCTTGCAGTTCTAACATCTGTTCAGCACGTTTGCGATCGCTGATTTCAACTACAACAACGCCTATACTAATGGGTTGATCGGCTTCAGACTGAATTGGAAAGTAGGAAGCTAGCCAAGTTCTGATTACACCGGGCAGTTTTGGAGTTTCGCCACTGATCTCAAAATCCAGAATCGCTTCACCTGTGGTTAAAACATTTTGAAAGATCGGTTCGAGCCTTGGTGCCAAATCAGGGACAATCTCCCACAGAGTTTTGCCAATATGCGCGGCTGCGGAAATGCCATTAATTTCTGCTAATGCTTCATTAATCAATGAGTAACGCAGTTGCCGATCCAGAATGGTTATACCAACGGGTGCGCTATTGATAAAAGTATCCAATAACTTTTGCTTGTGAGCCAGTTCTCGCTCCAAAATCTTCTGTTCTGTGATATCGATCGCCACCCTACCTACTAGCTTTTGTGCAGACAATCCCAGAATCGGGAACTTATATACCAAAAACTCTCCAAGAGTGCCATCTGGTCGGGAAGCAACTTCGATCGCCTCAATTACCTGATTTGTCTGTATAACTGTCTGAATGTGATCGAAATGCTGCCGAGCAATTTCATCTGGGTAGAGATCAAAAATGGATTGTCCAATCACCTGTTCGGGTAGTAATTTAAATGTCCGCAGGTATGTTTGGTTTGAGTAAAGTACACGCCCGTCCCCATTAGCGATACAAGCTAGCACGGGGCTATTGTTCATAAATGCCTGGAACCGGGCTTCACTTTCTCGCAGAGCTATTTCTGCCAGTTTGCCATCTTCTGCAACACGCTTGAACACAGTGATATCTGTGACTCGTACTAAGTTCATCACATTGCCGGCAACTGTGATTTGTTTGGCTGCTATGTTTCCCCAAAAGGGATTGCCCTGCTTGGTAACATATTCAATTTCTCGACTCCAAAACCCTTGCTGGTTCATTTCTTCGGTTATGGAGATTAATTGATCAGGGGTGAAGAGTTGTTTTTGCAGAATGTGACCTTCAATATTAATGAGTTCAGCTTTGCTAGAGGCTGCAAATAGCTTTACTGCTTGATCGTTACAGTCAGTGGTGAGTAAAGTTTCTGCATCCACAAGAAAGAGCGCATCAGCAGATTCATTATAAACAGCTTCTAGAAGGTCACGACTACGAATAATTTCTAATTCAGTTTGTTTTCGTTGTGTAATATCTAGGATAGATCCTAATAACTTAACTGCATTCCCTTGAGGATTATAAACTATCTCTGCTTTGCCCTCAAGGTAGCGGACTGAGCCATTGGGTCGGACAATTCGATACTCAATATTGAAAGGGGTTTTTTGGGCGATCGCCTGTTCCGAATTGGTCTGGAACAGTTCTCGATCCTCTGAATGAAGCATCTGGAGGAATTCTGCCTGGGTGGGTTCGCTTTGAGTTGGATTTAGACCAAAAATGCGAAAAGTTTCTATTGACCAGCAGTGCTTTTTCGTTTCTAAGTTCCATTCCCAACTGCCTACATGGGCGATCTGTTGAGTAGTGGCTAGCTGCGCTTCACTTTGTTGGAGTTTTTCCTCAGCTTGTTTGTGTTCGCTAATGTCTTCAAGTGAACCGACCAATCGAACGGGATTTCCTTGTTCATTCCAGATTGCTTTGGCCCGCGATCGCACCCAGCGATAACTGCCATCCTTGCACCGCAGACGATATTCAAGGTTATAATCGGCAACTTGCCCAAGCAAATAAGCTTTTTGTGCAGCTATGACTCTGGTATAATCATCAGGATGAATGCGAATACTCCACTCATCATCGCAATTGCTAAGTTCGTTGGGTTCATATCCCAAAATTGTGAACCAACGCTCAGACCGGAAGGTTTGATTAGTAGATATGTCCCAATCCCAAATTCCTTCATCAGTACCTGCGATCGCTAATTGCCAACGTTCTTCACTTTGACGCAATATTTCTTCACTGCGCTTGAGGTCGGTGACATCTACCACTAGTCCATCCCAAGCCACACGCCCATCGTTCAACTGATATGGTGTAGAACGAAAATGAAACCATTTGAGTTTACCACTGGGCGTTCGGATTCGCAGTTGAATATCTAACACAGACAGATTCAGGCAGGACTCTGCAACGGCTGCTTGTAGGCGGGGGATATCCTCTGGGATAAACTGGCGATAAAGCAGAGATGAATCTCTGAGTGCATCTTCTGCCTTGACTTCCATCAGTTTTTCAATTCCCCCACTCAGGTAGGAAAAGCGATCGCTACCATCCAATTCGCGGATCACCCGATAAACTGCGCCATTGGGTAGATTATCTTCAATCAAGTACAACATCACTTCACGCTCAGACAAGGCGAGTTCTGTTGCTTTGCGTTCGGTGATATCTCGCCCTTCTGGAATCAACAAAACGACTTGACCAGTTTCGTTTTGCAACGGACGCAGTGAAAAATCGATTGTTGCTACTCGGTTATTTGCGCCGAGAACATCAACTTCATAGCGGACAAATTCTCCTTGAGCTGCACGAGCGATCGCTTGTTTTAATTCTTCTTGAATTTGAGGTGAAATCGTCCACCAGTGTGCTTCCCAAAAAGGGCGATTTATGACATCTTCAAGCTTAAGCCCGCCGGAACTTAGCGTAGTCTGGTTTGCTTCTAATAAAATGCCATCTGGCGTTAGCAGTCCTGTGAATTGGAAAGTGTTATTGAATGCACTGAATCCGCGATCGCTTTCGCTTTCCTGTAATGCAGTAGTGCCTTCCTCCACTTTGGCTTCTAACTCAGACTTGAGGGTTTGCAGGTTGTCGTAGAGTTGGGCTTGTTGGATAGCGATCGCTAGTTGCACCGTCAGTTGGTTGAGAAATTCTACCTCAAATGTCTGCCATTGGCGGGGGGCAGAACATTGATGCACGATGAATAGTCCCCATACAACTGCTGGAGTCCCTTGGTTCTCTAACAAAATGGGGACAACTAAATTTGCCTTGACTTGAAACTGTTCTAAAAATTGAGTATGGCGATCGCTTAAACCCGCTTCGTAGATGTTCGTCGCTGCCCAGATTTTTCCTTGGTAGTATTCTTCTCCTTGGCTTTGCGAAAAACAGGTATCTTCAATCTCAAGTTCCAAAGCTGGTGTCCATTGGGGTAATACCGACTCCGCTACGACCTTACCCCGCATCTGATGAGTAAATTGATACACCAGCACGCGATCAGACTTGAATAACTGGCGGACTTCTTTGACACTCGTAGCGAGGATATCTTGAAACTTCAAGGACTTGCGAATATCAAGAGCGATCGCTCCAATTAACTTTTGTTGTTCCTGTAGCTGTTTTAGCTGTTGCATTAGCTGTAATTGCTAGCTTTTAACCTACGTACAAGTGCCCCATGCCCCATACCCAATGCCCTGAATCAAGAAATCCGGACTTTTTCTTGATCGCGGAGTACTATTTTTAGTCGTATAAACGCATAATAGAATAGTGACTGATCTGTTCGCCCCTTTACAATCTCTCAAACAAGGTGACTGGTTCAAGCTGATCTGCGGAGCCAGCTTCCAGCATTTACCGGCAGTCAGAAGTTTAACGTTAGCCTATACTTTGGCGGGCGCTGACTGCATAGATGTTGCAGCTGATCCAGCAGTGATTGCAGCAGCGCAAGCAGGGCTACAAGTAGCCAAATCTCTGGCTACGGATGCCCAAAAGCGAGGCTTTAGCTACAAAGGAAACTCACCCTTTTTGATGGTAAGCCTGAACGATGGAGAAGACCCCCATTTTCGGAAAGCAGAATTTAATCCTACTGAGTGTCCTACAGAGTGCCCTAGACCCTGTGAACGGATTTGTCCGGCACAAGCAATCGTGTTTAACAATGTAAAAGAAAACTTTTCGGGAGTAATATCAGAAAAGTGCTATGGCTGCGGTCGTTGTATACCAGTTTGCCCTTATGGTATAATTGATACAAGTTCATATATGTCAACGCCGGGAGCGATCGCGCCATTGGTAATGTCAACGGGAGTAGATGCCGTAGAAATCCATACAAAAGTTGGGCGGTTGACAGAATTTGAGCAATTATGGCAGGCAATTTCACCGTGGGCCGATCAATTAAAGCTACTAGCTATCAGCTGTCCCGATGGCGAGGGGATGATTGACTACCTAAGAGCAGTATACGACCTGATTGCCCCACTCAAGAGTGCTTTAATTTGGCAAACCGACGGCCGTGCCATGAGTGGTGATATTGGCGATGGCACCACAATAGCTGCGGTGAAATTAGGGCAAAAAGTTTTGGCAGCTAAGTTACCGGGATATGTGCAGTTAGCAGGCGGCACAAATAGCTATACCGTTGCTAAGTTAGAGACAATGGGACTGCTCAGAGATTTTAGATTGCCGATTTTAGATTTTGGATTAGAAGACACCAATCAACAATCTAAAATCCAAAATCCAAAATCCAAAATTTCTGGGGTGGCCTACGGTAGCTACGCCCGCGTACTGCTGTCACCAATTCTCGAACAGTTAGAGAATAAGGAGGTAAGTAACACCAATGTGCAAGCGAATCTTCGCCTTGAAGAAAATGACGTATTACTTTGGCAAGCTGTAAAACTTGCCCATTCTCTCGTTTCCCAGATCAAGTCATAGCAGGAGCGTTAATTGCTCGTTTCGGGAAATTACCCAGAGCGGGTTCTCCTGCACGCAAATGTCCTCGCTATCTCTAAAAACGTCACCATAGAAAGCATGACGATTACAGACGATCTCCAAAAGTTATTAGACATTTTGCCCCAAGACCTGCAACAAGTACTAGAGAGTCATCCCAAACGAGATAGTTTAGTAGAAGTGGTCTTGGATTTGGGCCGTCGCCCAGAGGCTCGGTTTCCTAATCAAGCTGAGTATCTGAGCGAAGTACCCGTTACTCAAGAACAGATAGATGATTGTATTCAACGAGTTGGAATCTTTGGCGGAGATAATCGAGCAGGAATTGAGCAAACTTTGCATCGGATCAGCGCCATCCGCAACCGCACGGGTAAGATTATTGGCTTGACCTGTCGCGTTGGTCGAGCGGTATTCGGAACCATTGGCATGATCCGCGATTTGGTAGAAACTGGTAAATCGATTCTCATGCTGGGGCGTCCAGGCGTGGGCAAAACTACTGCCTTACGGGAAATTGCCCGTGTTTTGGCAGATGAACTGCATAAGCGAGTGGTGATTATTGACACCTCCAACGAAATAGCTGGGGATGGTGATGTTGCTCACCCTGCCATTGGTCGCGCTCGGCGGATGCAAGTGGCTCATCCAGATCAACAGCATCAGGTGATGATTGAGGCAGTGGAAAACCACATGCCAGAAGTCATTGTCATTGATGAAATTGGCACAGAACTGGAAGCTTTAGCGGCTCGTACCATTGCGGAACGGGGTGTACAATTGGTAGGTACTGCCCACGGGAATCAGATCGAAAATCTGATTAAAAACCCCACCCTGGCTGATTTAGTTGGGGGTATCCAAGCTGTGACCCTGGGAGACGATGAAGCCAGACGGCGAGGTTCTCAAAAAACTGTTTTGGAGCGGAAAGCCCCTCCTACCTTTGAAATCGCTGTGGAAATGTTGGAGCGCCAACGCTGGACAGTACACGAAAGTGTTGCTGACACAGTAGATAATCTGCTGCGGGGGCGTCAGCCTACCCCACAAACAAGAACCGTTGATGACCAAGGTAAAATTGCTGTTACAAGGCAGTTAGCTGTTGTCAATGGTCGCGGTGGACAGTTAGCGACAGTGGAAGAATCTTTCCCACCGGCGCGACAGGCTAATGGCTGGCGTTCATCTGGACAAATGGTAGCACTGCCGCAATTGCCTGTAGAGCGGGTAACTGGACGCAGTGAATTTGATCGTTTGCTGGATGAATCCTTCAATTATTCTGAAAGCATTGATTTGGATGCAACTACAAGAGTGCCAGGGCCCAATGGTGAAGATTTGCCACTGCACGTTTACCCTTATGGCGTTAGTCGCCATCAACTAGAACAGGTAATTAGCGTGCTAACTTTGCCCGTGGTATTGACAAAAGATATAGATACTGCTGATGCAATTTTAGCATTGCGATCGCACGTCAAAAACCACGCCAAATTACGCCAAATGGCCAAAGCTCGTCATGTACCCATCCATGTGATTAAGTCCAGCACCATTCCCCAAATTACCCGTGGCTTGCGACGGTTGCTGAACATTGATGACCCGGAGATGGCTGATGACCTAGAATTGCAACTGTTTTTGCACAATGGTAGCGATGATGAGATGGATGCCTTGGAAGAAGCCAGACTTGCTGTTGAGCAAATTGTGATTCCTAAAGGACAGCCAGTCGAATTATTGCCGCGTTCTTCCCAAGTCCGCAAAATGCAACATGAGTTGGTAGAACATTATCGCCTCAAGTCGCATAGTTTTGGCGAAGAACCAAATCGCCGCTTACGGATTTATCCGGCGTAAGCTCACCCCCATCCCCTCTTTGCACTGCAAAGAGGGGATGTCATTAGGAGACACTTGATGTCCTATAGAGAGTTTTCTTTAAGAAAAGTAAAACAAGACTTTAATCTCACCTTAGTAGAAGGTGGGCGATTTTTACCTCCTATAGAACCAATCTCACCTAGTCCTCTGCTGGCAGAATTTTTAGCAGAAAGTATCCAGCTAGCAATTGCAATGGGTTCTGAGAAAGCTAGATCAGAATTGATTATCAGTCCAATATTGTTTGAAGTCCGAAAAATTCTCAACAGAAAAATCAGTTTTTTTTCTGGAGAAGAATTTAATGTTGAGCCAGAAGCGGGACTGGCGGGATTTTGCGACTTTTTGATTAGCCTTTCGCCAGAACAGTTATTTATTGAAGCCCCAGCAGTGGTGATTGTGGAAGCCAAAAAGGAAAATCTTAAAGGTGGTTTGGGGCAGTGTATCGCAGAAATGATCGCCGCCCAAAGGTTTAATGCCAAATACGAGAAACCTATTGCTACTATCTACGGTAGTGTTACTAGTGGCAACCTGTGGACATTCCTCAAGTTGGAGGATAGCACTGTTACTATTGATTTAACTGAGTACTTAATTCCTCCAGTAGAGCCAATTTTAGGTATTTTAGTGTGGATGATTCAGTCACAATCAACTTAAGTTTAGGTTTGGCTAAGAGCGGTTGTCACAGCTATCCATCCCAGACTTGTCCTAACCAAGATCGCCGCTCTAACTACAAATTATCTCATCGGCAATCTACGAATACGTACAGTAGTATCTTCTATAGTTACAGCACCACCTTCCCTAAGTATTTGTTCTACTTGAGGAATTGTGTTCATGAGCCTTTTAGTAATAATGTCTGGGTCAGTTAATGATAATCTCAAGGTGACTAAGCTTGGTTGATTGTAGCCTCCCAAGGCTAGCAACATAGAAAAGTCTAAATCTTGAGTTACAACAACTCTAGTTTCCTGGCGGGCAAATTCTAAGATTTCCAAATCGGATGTAGTTGCAGGCAAAACATCAGAGACTCGAATAATATTCCATCCTTCCACTTGCAATGCAGCTACAGTCTGAGGTGAAATGTTCATGTCTGCTAGTAGCTTGATATCATTCACAGATGTTCCTCAAGCAGTTGGGACTATCTGAATTTGATCGGAAACAACCCAAGCGGCGTATTTGAGTGCCTGTTGAATATCTTCAGCTTCTAGTTCTGGATAGGCTTGTAATACCTCTGCCACGGACTTACTATTCGCTAGCATCTTCAGGATGACACTAACAGTGATTCGCATACCCCGAATTGTCGGTTGCCCCAAGCAAATATTAGGATTAAGCGTGATGCGATCAAGTTTTTCCATGTTTCTCTGCGTGCAGCTGCCTTGCAGTTCAATTATAGTGCGTACACGCGTTAATTTATCTAGTTTAACCTGCCTTTTACCCCTCTTTGAAGCGATGGACATGATAGCACTCACCTGTGCGATCGCTCCCTACTAATTGAAATTTAGATCACAACGTCTCTCTGAGAATTTTGCTATTATTTGCTACTTTACAATATATGCAAATCATAGAAATTTCCCCATTCCAAGCATTTCGCCGCAGTGTGGTAACGGTGATGCAGGTAGTTCCAAAGGAGCTACGCTATGTGGCAATTTTGACATTAGTGGGTGGTGCAGGCCCAGCGAGCGCTATTTGGCTCAACAAGGTGATCATTGATGAAATAACCCGCTTATTGAGCGCCGGGACAACGCAGAATGCGATCGCCCTGATACTTGCCCAACCTCTGCTACTTTCTAGTATTGCAGGTTCACTGCTGATAAATTTGGTAAGTGATGCGATCGCTAACATCAATCCCTTCGTATATACTTCACTGCGCGACCGCATTTCCGGTTTTGTCCAAGGACAAGTAATTGAAAAGATTGCCACTTTTGAAGATATTGCCCTGTTTGAAACACCCGATTTGCTCAATTTGGTGCAGTTGACCGAAAAGGGAATGCAACGGCTTCCAGAGCTTTGTATGAGGCTTGTGACGATGTTAGAGGGAGTTTTTATCTTCATTCCAGCCATACTGCTTTTGGTGTCTCTTGCTTGGTGGGTACCCCTAATTTTGTTTAGCTGCGTTACCCCTGTGATGTATGTGCAGATGAAATACCGTAAGCAAGTTTGGGGAGTAGAAAGAACCCAAGCGAGTGTTCTTCGTGAAATGAACTTATATAAAACGGTTTTAACCGGAGAGACATACGCCAAAGAAATACGCTTATTTAGCTTGCAAACCTTACTATTAGAACGCTGGCACGGGCTTTACCGGACTATTTTTCGGGCAATGCAACAAATCCGCCGTCAAGGGACAACAGCCGTTATTGGCTGGTCTTTATTGAGTGGTTTAGGTTTGGCGTTGCCCTATGTATACGTAGTCCAGGGAGTGATCGGTGGAACCCATACTTTGGGGGATTTGGCGCTTTACACCGGGGTAATTTTGGAAGTGCATCGGAGTTTGGAAAATCTGATGTCTGGCGGGTCAGAGTTGTATAATATTGCACTAGCAACGACACCTATTTTCCAGCTTTTGGAGTTAGAGCCACAGTTGTCCGGTTCTCAATCAAAGTCAGTAACAAAGGTATCAGGAAAAGTCAGGGAATCGGCTGTTAACAATCGGAAATTTCAAAAAAATGGGAATCATCATCGGCAAGCTTTATCAGGTGTGAATGCAACTGAGTATGAAGCATCGCAGACAGGTATTTACATCAAAAATCTATCCTTTACCTATCCAAATAGCGATAGCACAATCTTGAAAAATATCAACTTGATGATTCACCCCAACGAGATGATTGTATTAGTGGGTGAGAATGGTGCTGGTAAAACTACATTAGCAAAGCTATTATGTCGCCTTTACGATCCTAGCCAAGGTGCGATTATTTGGAATGGGCAAGATTTACGAGCGCTCCCCTTAGAAGATTTGCGATCGCGTATTGATGTAGTCATGCAAGATTATGCTCGTTTTCCGACTACTGTACGAGAAAATGTTGCCTTTGGGAATTTACCGAAAATGCAGGATGATGAGGCAATTAGGGAAGCGATCGCTGAGGCTGGTTTGGCTAGAGTAATTGAGAAGTTAGATCAAGGTTTAGAAACCTTATTAGGCAAACAGCTAGAAGGTGGTATTGATTTATCAGGGGGACAATGGCAAAGATTAGCGATCGCTCGTGCTTTATTGCGACTGTCTCCAGCCGAATTACTCATACTTGACGAGCCAACAGCGAACCTTGATCCGAAAACAGAACATGAGATTTACAACATTTTGCGTACCCTGGCCAAGGGGAGAATAGCCGTTGTAGTCAGCCATCGCCTCGCCTTAGCAAAACTAGCAGACCGAGTAGTAGTACTAGAACACGGTCAAATTATTGAGGTAGGCACTCATGACGAACTCATAGCATTAGGCGGACAGTATCATTTGATGTTTACTCGTCAAGCTAGTAGTTATAACTGAGTGGGGAGTGGGGAGTAGGGAGATGAGGGAGGAGGGGAAGTAGGGGAAGAGAATTAATAACCAATGCCCAATGCCCAATGCCCCATGCCCAATTTTTATTCTGGTAATTTATATTGCCCCACAATACGCTTGGCAAACTCTGGAACGTGCGCTTCTAATTTCTCAGGATGATTTCGCTTTACATACAAATAATTCCGAGTAAAGTGAGAATCAATTGAAAATCGCGCATATTCTAAACCTTTGGGGCCGATTTTCTCGATCACCACACCCATCAGTTTTGCTGCCCACATCGGGAGGGTAACGCCTTTATCGTAAGCGGGAATACTTTGCTGTACAGCTTCCTTCCGGTTGCCTTTAGATGTCACTGGTTGAGTGTCTAATTGGTCTTTCACCAAATCCAGCATTTCCTTACCTGTGTCATTTCTAACTACAATCCATTGCCAGCCGAAGGGTGCGCCCATGTAGCCAACAACTAAATCGGCTAGGGAGTTGACGTAATCAAAGCAACTCATACAGGATGGGGCAAAGACATCTTTGAGTTGGTTTGTCTTCAAGCCAAAGAAAGGTACTGTTTCTGTTGAGCCATCCTCATGTTTGAAGTGAACCCGAAAGTCTTGCATGAATTCGTAATGCACAACTGTATCAGGCGATCGGCTGGTGGTTTCTAAGAATTTTTGCAGTCCGGCGCGGTTAACATTATCTACGCAGGGCGTACCCAAAACATATAGCTTTTCTAAGCCAAGTTGTTTTTCTACGGCTCGTAATGCCTGGATTTGACAACCAACACCAATGACTAATAGCCGCTTCATTCCTGATTTCTCTATCTGTTCCAACACAGAAAGGTTTGGGGAAAGAGTTGGTTTATTTACCCGCGCTGCTAGTATTTCTTCTGGAGTCCGGGCGATGACGGGCATGGGTTGAAAGCGGTCTTCTTTGGTATTTTGTACGCAAACGACACCTTCAACCATGCCGCGATTGAGCATTTCAATGGCAATGCTGCTAACAATACCTGTCCATTGTGCGCCTTCGATGGGCTGTTGTTTCCGCGCCGCTATCATGTCTTGGTGAACACCAAAGTAGAGTTCATCAGGGTTTTCGAGATGGCGCGATCGCGTATGGGTTTCTTCTTCAAGTTCGCCTATTTGCTGATTGATAAAAGCACAAGCTTCCTTGACATAGTGAATATAGTATGTATCGCATAATCCGCACTCGCTACAAAGTTCTTTAGCAGGGCGGCGGCTGGTAGATTTTAAGGCTCTGGCTTTTTTGTGCTTGCTAGAATCAACTGAAGTCATATAAATTTTTTGTTTTATTTCAGGAATCGCTTTTATTACAATACCTTCACTGGCTATGAACTTGACGATAGAGATTGAACAAGAAAAGGATGGGCGCTTTTTGGCTGAAGTTATTGGTTTTCCTGGTGTACTGGCTTATGGGCAGACAAAGGAAGAAGCTATTGTAAGAGTTCAAGCATTAGCACTGTATGTTTTGGCAGATAAGCTGGAACATGGGGAAGCAACGCATAGCAGCAGCTAGCGCCAGTTCAGCCCAAACATTTGATGTTTTTAAGCAAATGGGCATCTTTTATTTCGAGCAACCTTCATTTGTTCAAGTAGCGTTGATGTACTTAGATATACTTGTGGAAATCGGTCATATTCTTTCAGCCAAGCACTAACTTTTGGATTAATCCAATTGAGAAAACAATAAATATCACTATGTATGTTGTCAAGTTGCAAGTAATTCCAAATTGGTTCATGGTGAAAATTGCGGTTACGTAACCAATGTATGCTTTTTATTTTTTGTCGTATTTGTTTAATATTTAGTTCAGAAGATTTAGCATATTTGAATATTTGTTTACAACAAGGACGCCATATCGTAATTTCATAATATTTTTTCTCTATTAAGCTTTTCCAAAATCCAAAATTCAGTTCTGAAATTAAGCGATTGAAGTTATGATTGCATTTTTTAAGAATAGCGTTAACACTCTCATGTTCGTAACTGTCTAATTTAATCTTTCCGTTACATAACCAATCATTACCATGCTTAACTGATAATACATTGTCGATTGTATTGCGTAGGGCAATCTCTAAAGTATGTAGACTTGGATAGAGTGCCTCGCAAAGTTGAGTATTGATCTGACATATTCTGATGGCGTTGCCGTGATTACTATTCGCAGCGCTAAGATATGATTTCATACGTGCGGCTGAAAAATTCATCACAATATCTATTAGCTCATCATCTGTTAGTTTAGGCTGAGGCATTGACAACTCTTATAATATTCGCTATATTATATTCTGTAGACACCAGAACGTCCTATGCCTCGTAAAACCGAGTTATGACCCTGGCGTAAAGAAATGTAAATTTTGATTGCGTTTTTTAAAGAAACCCTCTAAACATACAAAGTTTAGGGGGTTTTGTTATATGAGAAATTATTAATGTTTAGTTATTTATTGTATAATATTACACATACATTTTTGAGAATTTAAATAATTTTACTTAAAAAATTGCTTTTCCAAACCTCTGGATCTATATCTTTAGTTTTAGCTAAAGCATGACCACTGGTCTCTTTGGCTTTTTCCTTCGTGTTTTTCGTGGTTGGTTCCTCTTCAAAAACAAAAACCAGTGACACAAAACTCTAAAACAGGCGCAGCATTTATTGCAGGCGGAACCATAGCAGGTGCTGGTGTTTCCGCAACTGTAGGCGGGATGGGATTAGCAGGCGGATTTGGAGCAGTTGGAATTGGTGCAACTCCTGTAGTGGCTGGCGCTGTAGCTGGTGCAGCTGCTTTTGGTCAATTAATGCGATCGCACACGGAGATCCTGCTCAAGCATTAATCAAATCTGTTGATAAAAAATCTGGTTACATTCCAGATGTCTTGGTATTGAATATCCCTAACTTAGTTAATGAACCACTTTGGAAAAAATCCTCAACAGTTAGTCAAGCTGCATCAATTCCATTAGTAGTAGAAGTTGTGAGTACAAATTGGCGAGATGATTACTTTCTCAAATTTGGTGAATATGTTCGCGTAGCGTCTCGTTGGCGCAGCCTCTCGTAGAGAAGAGAGGAACTTAGAATTTCAGAATATTGGATTGTTGACTATGCTGCTCTTGGTGGAAAACGTTTTATTGGCAATCCGAAACAACCAACAATATCAGTTTATAGATTAGTGGAAGGCGAGTACCAAGTAACTCAGTTTTGTGGTAATGACCAAATTCAATCGCCAACTTTAATAGAGCTAAATCTAACTGCTGAACAAGTATTTAGGGCTGCTTTAGGAGAACAGTAATGAACATTGTGTTAAAACTCAGTACTTATGTACTTGATATATTCTCTATACCTTATAGGCAGTATTTCGACTCAGCACCTTGATTGTTTTTGACGCACTCCGATAAACACCCCATATCATCTGTCAGTAGAGTAAAATATATAAATCTTCAGAAGGGTTGACATCTGAACTTTTTTAAGCATTCATCTTGCATATTTTGAAAAAACGTTATAAATTATTAGATTATAGGGGAATAATCTGACCTCTTAGTGTCAAAAACTAATCCTGTTCAAGTAAATATACTGCAACCAGTTTTAACTTCATGCAAATCCTAAACAGCACTGAAGATATGTTTTTATTTGGTATAGCAAAGATTCTAGACATGAAACGGAACAATAAATAATCTAAAAATATATTTAGTGTGACTGTTTTAAAATCATGTTACTGCTTGCGGTGATGAGCAACAACTATAATTCACCAAAAGAGTAATCCATTATAAGCAAATTAACTAGTAATAAAGCTGCATGTGTCAGCAGATTTATTCGTTATTAGTTGATTAATTTTTCTCCAAATTATATTTGCTATTCAAAGAATTGTTTTTGTTATGCTGAAAGTGGCAAAAATAATAAATGACAACGCATCTACCTACCACAAATTCACAATCCCAATGGAGTTATTCTGTCGATGCACCTAAACGAATTAGAAACTACTGAAAATTTAAAAGAAGTCGAAGAAGCGTGGCGAACACTAGAAAAATCAATTCTCTATTATCAGGGTCGCCCCGTTGGGACGGTAGCCGCTTATGATGCATCTGTAGAGGCTCTCAATTATGACCAGTGCTTTGTTCGGGATTTCGTCTCTGCGGGTCTAATTTTTTTAACCAAAGGTAGAACAGATATTGTTCGCAATTTCTTAGAAGAAACCTTAAAGTTACAGCCTAAAGAAAGGGCGTTAGATGCCTATAAACCTGGACGAGGATTAATTCCAGCTAGCTTTAAAGTTGTATTAACAGAAAATGGACAAGAATATTTAGAGGCTGATTTTGGTGAACATGCGATCGCTAGAGTTACACCCGTAGATTCTTGCCTATGGTGGATTATTTTGTTGCGTGCTTATGTAGTCGCTACAGAAGATTTTTCCCTAGCCTATCAACCTGAATTCCAAATTGGTATCAGGTTAATCATGGAAATCTGCTTGGCGAATCGTTTTGATATGTACCCAACGCTGTTGGTTCCAGATGGTGCTTGTATGATTGACCGTCGTATGGGCATTTATGGGCATCCTCTAGAATTACAAGTCCTCTTTTACACGGCATTGCGTGCATCTCGTGAACTGTTAATTTGCCAAGGTAATTCCGATATTGTTGAAGCCATTGATAATCGGTTGCCTCTTTTATGCGCTCATATTCGTCAGCATTATTGGATAGATATTAATCGCCTGAATGCAATTTATCGCTTCAAAAGCGAAGAATATGGTAAGGGTGCTGTTAATTTGTTCAACATATATGTAGATTCTGTTCCCTATTATCAATTAGATAAGTGGCTACCAAAAAAAGGTGGTTATTTAGCAGGTAATGTCGGGCCCTCGCAGCTAGATACTCGCTTCTTTTCCCTCGGAAACTTAATGGCAATTATTTCAGACTTAGCCACCGAAGAACAGTCACAAGCGATTATGACTCTCATTGAGGAACGATGGGATGATTTGGTGGGAGATATGCCAATGAAAATTTGTTTCCCAGCTTTAGAACATGAAGAATACAGAATTGTAACTGGATGTGACCCCAAAAATATCCCCTGGTCGTATCATAATGCTGGTAGTTGGCCAGTTTTAATGTGGATGTTAGCGGCGGCGGCAGTGAAAACTAACAAAATAAGTCTTGCACAAAAGGCTATTGAAACTGCTCAAGGACGCCTCAGTACAGATGAATGGCCAGAATATTACGACGGTAAGAAAGGGCGATTGATTGGCAAACAAGCTCGGAAATATCAAACTTGGACAATTACTGGGTTCTTATTAGCAAAAGAACTTATGGCAAACCCCAGTTATTTACCATTAATCAGCTTTGATAAATTACCAGCAGAACAGGTTTCTAGAGCATGTGAGTTTGAAATCGCCAGTGTAGACCCGTATCTGTCTCGATAGGGAAATTAGGAGTTATTCAATTTTGGATTTTAGATTTTTCTCAAATCCAAAATTGGCACAGTTGGAAGTTAGAATACAAAAGCCTTCTGACTCCTGAATCTTATTTCCATGACAAACCCCCGTCAACTAGCTTTTATCGCCCTGCGAGATGTTCACAAGGGGGCTTATGCTGATGTTGCCCTAGATAGAGTGCTGCAAAAAGTCAGTTTGGCTGATAACGATCGCCGCTTGCTGACAGAATTGGTTTATGGGAGTGTTAGAAGGCAGCGCACACTTGATACTCTCATCGATCAACTTGCCAAAAAGAAATCTCATCAACAACCACAAGACCTCCGCACCATCTTACATCTAGGTTTCTATCAACTACGCTATCAAGAGCGGATTCCCGCCTCAGCTGCTGTTAATACCACCGTCCAACTCGCTAAAGAAAACGGTTTTTCTGGACTCACAGGTTTTGTTAACGGTCTATTACGCCAGTATCTTAGAAAAGCAGGGGTGGAAGAGGGCAGAGGGACAGAGGAAAAAGATTCATTGTTGCTCCCCCACTCCCCACTCCCCCATTTTGATCCGCTACAACTTCCAGAAAACCCAGTGGAACGCTTGGGTATTTTACACAGCTTTCCTGACTGGATTATTCAAGTTTGGTTAGAACAACTGGGTTTAGCTGAGACAGAACAACTGTGTGAATGGATGAACCAATCACCAACAATCGACTTGCGTATCAACCCACTTCGCACTTCCATCGAAGAAGTTGAGGCGGCTTTGCAATCTGTTGGTATTTTGGTGAGACGGATTCCTGATTTACCCCAAGCTTTACGATTGATTGGTAGTGCTGGAGCAATTCAAAAACTACCTGGTTTTAAAGAAGGTTGGTGGACTGTACAAGATGGTAGCGCCCAATTGGTAAGTCATTTGCTCGACCCCCAACCCGGTGAGGTGGTAATTGATGTCTGTGCTGCACCAGGGGGTAAAACAACCCACATTGCTGAGTTAATGGCAGATAAAGGTAAAATTTGGGCTTGCGATCGCACTCCTTCTCGTCTTCGCAAACTCCAAGAAAATTCTCAACGGCTAAATTTACAATCTATTCAAATTTACACTGGCGACAGCCGCCACTTCAACGAATTTCAAAACACCGCAGACCGCGTATTGCTTGATGCTCCATGTTCTGGACTAGGAACCATGCACCGTCATGCTGATGCTCGTTGGCGACAGACACCAGAATCTGTCCGGGAACTTTCGGTGCTACAAAAAGAATTAATAACACATACATCAACTTTTGTCAAACCGGGTGGTGTACTAGTTTATGCCACTTGTACATTGCATCCAGCAGAAAACGAAGAAGTGATTTCGACATTTCTAGCTGAGTCACCTAATTGGCAAATTGAGTCTCCAAGCGGCTTTGAATCGCCTGCTTCTGCATATATCACCCCTCAAGGTTGCTTTAAAGTCTGGCCCCATCGACAGGACATGGATGGCTTTTTTATGGTGCGCTTAAGAAAAACCAATAATTCCGAGTGAATACTGTTTAGGATTGTACGATTTGGTTGAGGACTGAATCTACCAGAGGAGGCAGCAATGGTTACCCCTTCCAATGTCAAAAACTTAGTTAAAATCCTGATTGGAGCCGCCTGGATTGATGGCAAAATCCAGCCAGAAGAACGGCAATATCTCCGCGAAATAGCTCAAGCAAAAGGTTTAGCTAACGATCCAGAAATTAAACCTTGGCTGTACGAATTCGTTCCTGTACAGTCAAAAGAATGCTATGACTGGGTGCGTGAGTATTTAGGCGATCGCCCCAGTCATGAAGATTGTGAAAATCTAATTGAAGCCATCAGTGGCTTAATTTATAGCGATGGCGAAGTTGCCGTCGAAGAAGCCAGACTCCTAACAGAATTGCAGGATATAGCGAAGCCGAATGATTCAACTCAACCGGCTCACACTGCACTTCTCAAACAAATTCAAAAGCTTTACCGCCGTTGGGTTGACGTGCAAAACTAATCATAGTCAAAAGCCCATAGTCTAATAACAAATGACTAATGACTAATGACTAAATCATGACTTCGGATCACCCAGACCCGGAGTTTCTTCTTTATCAACCTTAGGCACAAAATCAGGACGTTCTTTGCTTTCCCAACCTGCGGGGCGTTTCGAGTTGTACCAAGCTATTGAACCAATGGTTACAGCAGCAATAAAACCAACGACATACACCAAGGTGAAAGCTAAAGGAAAATGAGTACCATTTGTTGCGATTGAATCTGCTGCCTGCATCAATATATGCATGAGTATATTCTCCAATGTTAAGTAACACTACTTGACACACTATAGAATGAGCGTATCACTTAACATCCCTCTGGAGTTAAGTTTCAGCAGCTCCATATTGCATAGAAAAGAGGATGGGGGGCAAGGGGAGCAGGGGAGGCAGGGGAGGCAGGGGAGGTAAGGGGAAAATAAATATTGGTTATTTATCAATGCCCAATGCCCAATGCCCACTCTTCAATTAGAAGGTCTAAGTCTATCCCGCCAGGATGGCTGTGGTGATGAAGAACCTGAAGAACCGGAGCTATTGGCCGGAGAGGAAGATCGCCGACTTCTTCGAGGTGGGGGAGAAGAAGAATCAGATTCTACTCTTCTAGATCGCCGCCGTGGACTTGATGATTCTGAGGAAGAGTTATTGGAACTTGATTCTTCGGTGCGTAGGCGTAGCCCGCCGTAGGCATCGCGTCTTCTTCGTCTTGGGGTATAATCGCTCGATTGTTGTTCTTCTTGAGAATACCTGCTCCTCCTACGTCTCCTAGATGACCTACTCTCTTCAGAATTTCTAGCACTTTCTCCTTCTGAGTCATCATTAGAAGAAATAGAACGATTTAGCACTTGTTTGGGCTTGATTGACTGGGCTTTGATCGTACCTTTACGACCTTCTAACTTAGGACGTTTGGGAAACTTTTCTACGGGCATCCCTTCTGCTGCTTTTTCCATAAATTCGTGCCAAGTATAAGCGGCACTACTACTGCTGCCGTATGTGGGGCGGTTGTCATCGTTACCTAGCCAGACTCCTGTCACCATCTGGGGAATGTAGCCAATAAACCATAAATCACGGGCTTCGTCTGAGGTGCCGGTTTTGCCAGCAACTGGTCTATTACCTAATTGAGCAGCACCACCAGTTCCCGCTTGTACGACGTTGCGTAGCATCCAAGTCATGATGCTGGCACTATCAGCGTCAAGAACCCGTTTAGGCTTGAAATTAGCTGACCAAATCACCTTGCCTTGACGGTTGAGAATGCGGGTAATACCATGAACTTCTGTGTGCAATCCTTGAGTTGCAAAGCTACCATAGGCGCTGGTCAACTCTAGCAGATTGACTTCATTGGAGCCGAGAGCCAAGGAGTAGGTGGGCTTGAGTTCCGATTTTATCCCCATATCATGGGCAAGTTTAATCGTTGGCGTAAATCCCACATCAATCAACACCTTCACCGCAATAATATTAATAGAGCCGGTGAGGGCATCTCGGATGTTCATGGAACCCCGAAACCTTTCACTATAGTTTTTCGGTTCATAGCCGTCTACAACAAAGGGTGCATCCTGGTAGCTATCGTAGGGGCTTTTACCGCTAGCGATCGCAGTAGCATATACAAACCCTTTAAATGTCGATCCTGGCTGCCTCTGTGCCTGAGTAACCCGATTAAACTGGTTTTTACCAAAATCTTTTCCCCCAACCATTGCCTTAATTTCGCCGTTACGGGGGTCAATGGCTACCATTGATCCTTGTTTAAAGTTCTCCCAGCGTCCTTGATTTCGCAGCGTTTTGGCAACCGCCTCTTCTGCTACTTTCTGCCAAGTCGGGTTCAGCGTGGTTTCTACTACTAATCCCCCGTTTTTTAGCACGTTAGGAGAAACGTACTTCGGTAATTCTTTTTGGATGTAGCTGGTAAAGTAGGGTGATTCTACTTGCACTCGCTTGGGTAAACTGGTTTTAAGAATTAGTGGTTCTTGGACTGCTGCCTGTCTTTGTTCTGGCGTAATTATTTTATCTTCTCGCATCCGTAGTAATACCAAGTCCCGCCGCCGTTTCGCAGCTTCGGGATTCTTGTCTGGAGCGTATAAGCTAGGAGCAGGGGCTAATCCAGCAATCGTCGCCATTTCGGCTAAAGAAAGCTGGTCTGGTGTTTTACTAAAATATACCCTCGATGCATCTGCCACACCATAAGCTCCACCTCCCAAATAAACCAGATTTAGGTAGCGCTCTAAAATCTGATCTTTGGTTAATTCATTCTCCATTTTTTGTGCTAGGCGGACTTCCTTGAGTTTGCGCCAGATTGTCTGTTCTTGTTTCAAAAACAGAATTCGCGCAAGCTGTTGGGTAATGGTGCTAGCACCTTCAACCACACCTTGCGATCGCAAATTATTCAAACCCGCTCTGGCAATCCCTTGTGGATCAACTCCGTTGTGTTGCTTAAATCTTCTATCTTCTGAGGCGATGAAAGCTTTTTTTAAATTATCTGGTATTTGTTCTAGCTTTAACTGTTCTCTGGCCGTTTCACCTTGTTGTTGTAATATAGTTCCATCGGCGGCTTTGATAGTCAGTGTTTGCTCTCTAACCACGGCATTCAACTCCGCCTGATCTGGCAACGTCCGATCTATTAAACTGATGCCGTAAATTAAGGCAACTATCCCACCACTTACACCCAAGCCTGCCCAAAACCAGATACGACGATAGAGTGGTTTGGCACGAGTTGCCTGATTGGACTTCATCCTAGAGGGTAAAATTTTCATTTGCTCAGTAACTGCCTCGCCTGCGCCATATATGCTGGTGGTAAGCTTCTCATTTGTTCCTCCTTGTCCAGAGTCACTCAAATTAGTTGGTCTTCGCTTGAACCAGGAGGTAAGCTTCCCCACGTCAGTTCCTCGCTCAAAGTAGTAACTGTATAACCACCATCAATCAACTTTGGGGTTAGTTCACTACCGTTGTGTTAGTATAATATCCTATAAATAATTAACTAAAATCACCATAAAATAATGTTTTTTAGATTTTATAATTTAGTTTTGTAAAAACGCAGTAATTTTGATATCTCAAATTATTGGCGTTTTCTGGAACAGGTGCACCGAAGTATTCGCAAAGACAGTCCGAAAACAGGTTACTTAAGGAGAGTGCGATGCTTAAGGCGAGCTACGCCGAAGCAAAGCCAAGAAGAAGCGCCGTTGCCCTTGGTAGTAATATCGGCGATTCACAAACAATTTTAGAAGCAGCTATAGAAACTTTAGCTCAAACGCCAGGTATTTTCTTAGAAGCCAGATCCAATTGGTATCAAACTAAAGCTGTGGGGCCACCACAGCCAGATTACCTAAATGGCTGCGTCACATTGCAGGTAGAAATATTACCCCAGCAGTTATTAGAAACTTTGTTAGAAATTGAACAACAATTTGGGCGTGTGCGTCAGGAACGCTGGGGGCCACGAATCCTGGATTTAGATTTGTTATTATTTGATGACATTATTTTGGATACACCAAATCTCCAGATTCCGCATCCACGAATGCGGGATCGGGCCTTCGTGTTAGTTCCACTGGCAGAAATTGCCCCAGATTGGATAGAACCAGTATCCGGGTATGTTATTAAAGAACTGCTGAAAGAGGTAGACTGTTCTGATGTACATTTATTGATGGGCAATTAAAAATACCATCCTTAAACGCAGAAGAACGCTGATTTCACCTCTGTATTCACAGATAATCAGATTTTATTATGCCATTAGGTAGAGAATTACCACAACTACTAAGACAACGCCTGTTTTATAAAGGACGCAAATTTGATTTTGAAGTTAATCGCTTGCGTTTGCCTAATAAATCAGAAGGAGAATGGGAATGTATTCGTCACCCTGGTGGCGCTCTAGCTGTGCCGATAACGCCAGAGGGTAAACTTGTACTCGTGCGCCAGTATCGTTTTGCAATTCAGGGACGGATATTAGAATTTCCGGCGGGAACTGTGGAAGCAAATGAACAGCCTTTAGAAACGATACAGCGTGAGATTGAAGAAGAAACTGGCTATAGTGCCAAAAAATGGGATAAATTAGGCGAGTTTTTCTTAGCTCCCGGCTATTCTGATGAAATTATCTATGCTTTTCTGGCGCGAGATTTAGAAAAGCTGGAAACACCGCCACCACAAGATGGAGACGAGGATATCGAAACTGTGTTTTTGACTCCCGAAGAATTAGAGAAAGCAATTCTGGAGGGAGAGCCGGTAGATGCTAAATCAGTTTCTAGCTTTTTTCTGGCGCGTCCGTTTTTAATTTAATACCAATATGCTGCTAGAGTTAGCGATGGCTACGGTGCAGGTTTTGAATATGCTGACGAGATGATCGTTAACAATGATTTGAGTCGATACGTGCAACATCCGCGTTTTCAACTCAATCCTGGCAGCTACACGGACGACACCCAAATGAGCATTGCCATTACTGAAGTAATTGTTGCTCAAGCACCGTGGACGGTAGAAGTTTTAGCTGATAGTTTCGTTAGAGCCTTCAAACGCGATGAGAGAGAAGGTTATGCTCGAAGCTTCTACCATTTTCTTCAGAGAATTCAAGATGGGGAAGAGTTTTTAACGAAAATTAACCCTGAGAGTGACAAAAGGGGGCGGCGATGCGTGCAGCCCCCATTGGCATCTATCCGACACCTGAAAAAGTCATTGAGG
>NZ_DASQZC010000431.1:0-1819 GCF_035638895.1 Nostoc sp.
CCTTGAATCCATTTGAGTTTACCCGATGGTGTGACGATCCGCCCTTCCCAACGCCAGGGTAAGAGGTTCTCAATAGCGTGAGCAATGGATGTTTCAAATGACGGCAAATCCTCCGAGTAAATTAATTCCACAAAGGAATTAGCATCCTGGAGAATTGTTTCTGGCTCCAATTCCAACAGTTCACGGGAGCCAGAATTCACAAAGGTAAACTTATGGAGGCTATCTGTGCAGGGCAAGTAGCGAAAGACCATACCTGGCACATTCGCAACTAGTGCCTCGAACTGCGTTTGACTGTGATGGAGTTCTGCACGAGCCGCTTGTTCGTGGCGTACAGCTTCAAGAGCTGCTTGATGTGCCTGATGGATGCTGTGTAAGGCAGAGGCAGTAAAACCTGCCAAACTCGTCATCAGCCGATGATCTTCAACATCAAACTGTCGCGCCTCATGATGCGACAGAATCCAAAGAGTACCTAATGGCTGATTGTTTACACTTAGCGGAATTAGCAATCCCTCAACAATAGGAAACTGCGGATGGTGCAGATAGGTGAAATAGCGTTCAGGATGGGCATATAGTTGTGGCTGCCTAGATTGAAGTGTGGTGCCACAGGGACTAAAATTACTTGGGGTGGTGGTTTGTTCTAAAAATTTTAATGCGCCTGCGATCGCTACCCAGCGAAATCTGGATTCACCATTAGGATCTGTTTCCAGTAAACTAACTCCAACAGTATCGGCTCGACATAAATCGATGGCAATCTCAACCAGGGTTTTGAGCGTGGATTGCGGATCATCAATGAGTTGTTGACCAAGGATGTGGAGCGCTCGGTTTTCAGCCGCTAAATCTGGCTCTCTCACTTGACGGCTAACCAGTGCCTCTGTAATCAAGACATCCGCTTCCGTGACTGCCGGAGTATTGTTTGGGGATAAACACATCATTTTATATAGGCAACTCGCTGTGTTTAACTGAAATGAAAAGGCTCAAGTAGTTATTAGACTTATAACAAGCTCAATAATGCATCCAGCTAAAAGCAAATAAATTTAATATTTCATTAATATCTCATTTAAGCTGGCGGCTCTATCTTTTGAAATTCTTTAATTGCTTCGATATGGGCTTGATTTATCTTTATATGCTCCTCCACTGCTTCTGAAAATAGGTCTGTTGAAGGATCTTGCGTTAGTCTGTGCGCCAATTCTTGAAATTTCTGCGCGTGTTCGTACATGATTTCTCCATAGGCTTTGATACGTTCTTTTTGTTCCGGCTCGATTTGGTCATCTGTTTGTAAACTCTTACCCAACTCTTGCACTTTTTTACTATGCTCAATTGATTCTTGAGCATGTTTCTGTGCTGTCTCTATAGTCTGCTTTGAAACTTCATGCATAATTGTTAATCTCAGCTATTTCCTTCAAAAAACTATAAAATAGAAGCTATCTCGCCTATCTGTAACAGTTAGTTAAAAACTTACTAATATAAAAATTTCATGTTCTAATAACATTTTATATGCTGTTGAAAATCTGGCTAACTAGCTAAAGGTGGATGCGATTGGCGTTTAAACTAATCCTTCAGACTGCTGCGTAGACGTAGCCAGCCGTAGCCATCTCTATTGAAATTTCAAAAATTGGAGATTGTATGGCTGTTCCCGAACCACAACGAGAGCTTTTAGAACAGATTCTGGCAAAATTGAAGACGGATAACCGTTTACTGGGTGTAGCGATCGGTGGTTCTTATTTGAGCAGAAAAATGGATGAGTATTCCGACCTGGATCTCATTATTGTTGTAGATGATGTTCATTATCAGCAAGTTTTAAAAGAGCGTCAGCTTTTAG
>NZ_DASQZC010000432.1:0-2211 GCF_035638895.1 Nostoc sp.
AATGAGACTATTTATTTCTATGAATATTGTTTAGGGGATGGAGTTGCAACAAGTTTCGAGAGATATGGATATAAGCAATTTACTGATTCTGCCACTTTATCCTATGACACTCGCTGCGAACCCCCTTATAATAGAAATCCAAATTTAGTTATGAGATGTTGATATTGTGGATCATCAACTAGACAACGGGGATCAATCTTTTCTGTTGACTAATCAAAGTAATAATGTTTTTTCACCTTGCTTGTAATTTCCCAGGTGCATGACATGCCAGCAGGAAGAGTCACCAAATCACCTTCACCCATTTGCACTGGCTGTCCATCATCAGGAGTAACAAGAACATCACTTTCCAATAAGTAGCAAGTTTCTTGAGAATCATAAGTCCAAGGAAATTTTGAAACTTCCTTTTTCGAAATTCCCCATTTAAAGACACCCAATTCATTGAGGTGTTCAAGTCTTAGGTTGATGCTCAATTTTAATTTGCATATTGTGTTTTATCTAGTTATGTTTAGCAGTAGGATTGAATATCTTCTCCACACTGATCTACTAGATAACACAAAGCACGAAAACGCAAGTAGACAAGTTCGTTATAAAGCGGATTAAGTTTGCACATTGGCGGAATATGCCCTATTTTGCGACCAAAAAGCACGATATCGCGCTCGAATGGACACTGGGCAGGAATTAATTTAGCAATAAATTTAGCTGATTTCCGATTCTGAACGTCAATTTTATCCACCCATTGACGTAATGGTTGCAGTAAATCTAATTTAGGTCTAGCAAATTGCTTTTTACTACCTTTTTGATTCTTTTCTTCTAAAGGGCTAACAAAAGTAGACACAAAAATACGCTGATTAATTGTTTTAAGCATAGTAGTAGGCAAGGTTTTCCTTGTGTAGATGAACTATTTGCCGATTGCAAATATTGACATGTAATCTGTTAAGCAATTTGCATTATGCTTGGAAATTAGGAAGAAAAAGAAGCACAAGGCAAATAATTTACATGCATCTTTGGGGGGAAATTGTTTAACTAATTGTTATTTAACCCCACCAAATCGGGAAGAACTGTCCCGTTAAATACAAAATAACAAAGAAAATATAAAAATGGCATTTCTTTAACTTATGGATTGCTAATATCCGAGATAGCAATCTTATATATTAAATATAAATGCCTGGTTCTAAAACTGCCTAGTATCTATAGATGGACTTTGGGTAAGAAAATAACAGTTTAGCTCTAACTCCATATAGACTTTGCTAGGATTAGCCTCTAATATCTAGCGATTTTAGGCTATTAAATATCTAGTAATCTGTCTAGTATGTTACACTAGCTAACCTAGATATTATCTAATAACTAGCAATAAATCCTTTGATAAGTCCCAGCTAATATACTTAGAATTTATACCATTTACAAGAATATTTTGCAATAAATGCATCGCGTGTAAGGACGTACAGGATTATGCCCCTACCAATACACGGGTTCTCAGTTGGGCGCAATACAATCTGAACCTCACCCCGTATTTGAGGCGTACAAATACTCCCCTCTCCTTAGTAATGAGAGGGGTTGGGAGTGAGGTTTAAAAAACTAGTTTATCCAAAGGATAACCGTTATATATATCAGATATTTTGTGAAATGGTTTAATTACAAAAAAATGGTATAATAACGTAAATCTTATTTCTTAAAATATTTCGTCATGTCTCAAGTAGATATTCGTATTGTACCAGAGACTCTGACTCACTTACATCCCCACCCATAGAGGGATGAGGTTTTACGCTCGATCAATAAATTCATGAATAATTCCTGGACAGCGCCTTCACTAAATAGTCCCTGCATTTGAACTTTTCCAGTTAGGGTATCGCCTTCAATCCACTCCTGAACTAAGTAAAATTGTCCACCTGACGAGAAGTAGGCATACAATGCTGGAATTTGGTCATTTGCGCCACCGAGTTCTTCTAGAATAGCTGCTTCGCGTTGAAACCTCTCTTCCACTAACTGGTAAATTTGAGGATTGTTGTGAATCGGTCTTAGCTGTTTAACCACACAACGGCGCTTTGAGGGCATGTAGGTATCTTCTGCTAGATACAGCAGATTGCAGGTAACTGAGGTACAGTAATACCAGTACATTAACGGGTGAAATGGAACCTTACTCAATCGACTTGCGAGAAAAAATAGTAAAGGCTTACTCTGAAGGTGACACCTCAATTAGAAAAGTAGCTAATA
>NZ_DASQZC010000433.1:0-1532 GCF_035638895.1 Nostoc sp.
ACCCCTTAATGGGAGTTAATTTACTCAGAAATATTAATCGAACTTTCAACTTGAGAATTAGCCAATGTTGGTGCTGTAAAAATCCGCGAGTACAGACTTGATGGTTGCTGATGAGCAACGACTGGTAGAACTTCACGAGCATGGGCGGCTAATTCTACTGCCTTCACATCATAAGTCTGCGTTGCCAATTTGGGATAAAACCCAATACCGATAATTGGCAGCAGCAAACAAGCGGTAATAAATATTTCGCGGGGTTTGACATCAGATATTACAGCATCCAAGTGTAACTCTTCACTTTGGTCGCCGTAGAATACTTGACGCAGCATCGACAGTAAATAAATCGGTGTCAAAATCACGCCCACTGCTGATAACAGCACAACTACAATTTTGAAGCTGGAACTGTAAACATCGCTGGTGGCAATACCCAGAAATACCATCAACTCACCCACAAAACCACTCATTCCAGGTAAGGCGAGAGAAGCCATTGAACCGATAGTAAACAGAGCAAAGGTTTTGGGCATTACCTTTGCCATACCGCCCATTTTATCCATCATCAAGGTGTGGGTGCGATCGTAAGTCACGCCAGACAGGAAGAACAAGCTAGCAGCAATCAAGCCGTGGGAAACCATTTGTAGCACTGCACCGCTAATACCCAGTTCTGTGTAAGAGGCAATCCCAATCAGCACAAACCCCATGTGGGCAATTGAAGAGTAAGCCAAGCGGCGTTTGAGATTGGTTTGAGCAAAGGCACAGCAAGCACCGTAGACAATATTCACTACACCCAAAATTGCCAACACTGGGGCAAAAGTTACATGAGCATTGGGTAACATTTCCACATTGAAGCGGATGAGGGCATAACCACCCATTTTTAACAACACACCAGCCAAAATCATTGAACCGGGTGCTGATGCTTCACCGTGGGCATCAGGTAGCCAAGTGTGTAAAGGGAAAATCGGTAATTTTACACCGAAAGCAATCAATAAACCTGCATAAACCAACAATTCCAAGGTTTTGGGGTATTCTTTCATTCCCAGAGTCGCCATGTCGAAGGTAACGGTATCTCCAGAGAATGCCATTGCAAAACCGGCAATCAAGATAAATATTGATGCGGCGGCGGTGTAAAGAATGAATTTGGTAGCAGCATAACGGCGGTTTTGTCCTCCCCAGATGGAAATCAGTAGGTAAACCGGCACTAACTCGATTTCCCACATCAGGAAGAATAACAGCAAATCTTGGGCAACAAATACGCCAAGCTGGGCGCTGTACATCGCTAACATCAAACCATAAAATAATCGCGGCTTGGTGGTAACTTTCCAAGCCGCGAATATTGCGAGGGTATTTATTAAGCCTGTCAGAAGCAGCAAGGGCATCGATAAACCATCAACCCCCACAGCCCAATGCAAACCTAATTGCGGTATCCAAGGATAGTTTTCTACAAATTGGAGTGTTGAACTTTGGAAGTCGTACTTGTACCAAAAAGCATAAATCATCAGTGCAAAGTCAGCGATCGCAACTCCCAAACCATACCACCG
>NZ_DASQZC010000434.1:0-9538 GCF_035638895.1 Nostoc sp.
TGCGATCGCAAATACTCTGCCAATCGCTCTGCCCGTTGGTGTTCTTGTTCAGCTTTTTCTCTTGATGTCAGCACCCAACCCGTAGTATTATACCAACGCAACCACAAACCTGTTGTCTGCTGATAAGAACCTTGCCAAAGACCCAATCCTAGTTCTAACTCTTCCAACCATAAGCGGTTCTCGGGTAAAGATATAGCCTTGTAGCGAGTGCCTATGAGTTGAAAGGCACGCAAACAATTTTCATAGCGCTCATAGACAACATAATAGGGAACCCGCAAAATATGTTCATATACTTCCCATTTTGTTGGGGGCCGGTTTACTTCCCGCAGTGTTTTTCCTAAGTCCTCTTGTTCTGTACCAGGTGAGAGTAATTCAACTACTAAAAACGGCACAACCCCCTCTTGCCAAATGACGTAACTTAAGCGTAGGTCTTGCTGTTGGCTAGCACTAGGTACTCCTAAAACCATGTACCAATCAGGACGCTTGTACCACAGAGTATGGCGGGGGTCGTAGTAAAGATTCAAATCGCTAGCAAGTAAAATTTCCTCAGATGGATAAGTTAGAGGCTGACAAGTCTCACTGAGCAAATCCGCTTGAATACGGTGAAATTCATCTGGCAAACCTGATTCCCCTACTAATTCACTGGGTAAATCATACATCGTAGGCATGGTTTCTTGTGGCGGACGGGGTGGATCTGTTTGATACATGACTACTACCTTTGTTGCTTAACTAAAGCTATCTGGATTAACTCCTAACAATGGGAAATGTTCCGCCAACCGTTGCTTGCGAAAGCAGCTGTTATTGTTTCAACTGCAATTGCGCTTATGATGCCTGTTGCTGTGCCTCAACGGCTACCCGTTTCGCCCCAATAGCCTTGTTTGGTTGTTGATTTAATTTTAAGCTGTTAAGTCAGGAGTTATTCTTCCTTATCTCCCCTTCTTTGCTGAATTTGTGAGAGCTGAGTCACGGATTCCGCTACACTGAGACTTGGTTTATCTGAATTGTAATCAGGCATGGAAATCGGACAAAAGGTTAAAGTCTTTCGCTTGCGCGATCGCGTTTCTGCTCCTGTTGTAAAAAAACTAGGGCAAGTCGGTATCATCCAAGGCTACAAAGTCACTGATGGTGCTGGAATCGGTGTAGTGGTGGTGTTTGACGACAATACTTCCACTTGGTTTTTTGAAGATGAAATCAAACCCGTGTAGTAGTAAAGAACTCAGAACCGCGTTTTTCTTGACATCTAAAGTTTAAAGCACAGGCTGAGATTCTTTGTTGAGTGCTAAGTTGGAGTTGAAAAGATCGGCGGTGAAAATAGGAATCAAATAATGGCTCTAATATTGACATTTTTGGGCAAAGGCGGCACCGCTCGTACCAAAATTGCGATCGCCGCCGCCAAATTATTGGCAAGTCAAGGCAAGCGCGTACTTCTAGCAGGACAAGCAGAACCAACATTATCAATTTTGCTGGGTACTCCCATTGCTGCCGATCCCCAGGAAATCGCTCCCAATTTGCAAGTAGTCCAGTTTCAAGCATCTGTATTACTAGAACGCAACTGGGACGAAGTGAAGAAACTTGAGGCGCAATATCTCCGCACGCCCATATTCAAAGACGTTTTTGGTCAAGAACTGGTAGTATTGCCGGGGATGGACAATGCCTTAGCCCTGAATGCTATCCGCGAATATGATGCTAGTGGCAAATATGATGCGATCGTTTACGATGGCACGGGTGACTCTTTAACGTTACGGATGTTGGGTTTGCCAGAATCTATCAGTTGGTATATCCGGCGATTTCGGCAATTATTTGTCAACTCCGATTTGGGGAAGACGATTACTGAATCACCCTTGATTCAACCGTTGATTAGCAGCTTTTTCAATGTCAACTGGACAGCAGATAACTTTGCAGGGCCTACTAACCAAGTCAATAATTTGTTAGAAAAGGGGAGAACTGCTCTTGCTGACCCCAAACGTCTCACTGCTTTCTTAGTTACCACAGGAGATCCCATTGAGGTAGCAAATGCTCGTTATTTGTGGGGAAGTGCTCAACAAATCGGTTTAACTGTTGGTGGTGTTCTGGTTGTGTCTACTGAGGCAAATGCCAACCTGTCACAGGAATTTATGCCCCTACCTGTGAGCGTTGTTCCCGACTCGTCAACAGGTGACTGGCAACCACTAATAGACGCATTACCCAACTTTGAAGCACAAGCTCTACAGGCTCCCAAACCAATTGAAATAGATATCCACAATCGTCAAGTACGCCTATTCTTGCCAAGTTTTGACAAAAAGCAAGTCAAACTTACCCAATATGGACCAGAAGTCACGGTAGAAGCAGGAGATCAGCGACGGAATATTCCCTTACCTCCGGCTCTCAGTGGCAGACCCGTTGCTGGAGCAAAGTTTCAGAATAATTATTTGATAATTTCGTTTTAATTTAGTTAGGAGTTAGGAGTGAAGAGTTAGGAATAAAACAATAATTCATAACTTTTAACTCCTAACTCCTCACTCTAAAAAAAATACGCTTTATGTCAGAATCAACTCCCATTACCCCAGACCCTAACTCAGCTGAGGCATTAGACTCAGTGGCAAATAATCCCAGCGAAAAAGCGATTGCATCTGCCGATCGCAGTGCTAAAACTAGGCAACTGCTGGGGATGAAAGGTGCTGCGTCCGGGGAAACTTCAATTTGGAAAATTCGTTTGCAGCTAATGAAGCCGATTACCTGGATTCCCCTAATTTGGGGCGTAGTCTGTGGTGCGGCTTCTTCTGGTAACTATACTTGGACACTGGAAAATGTGTTGAAGGTAGCAACCTGTATGCTGCTGGCTGGGCCATTGATGACAGGTTACACCCAAATCCTCAATGATTACTACGATCGCGAAATCGATGCCATCAATGAACCCTATCGCCCGATTCCCTCTGGGGCAATTCCCCTACCCCAGGTAATTATTCAGATTTGGGTATTACTAATTGCTGGCTATGGTTTGGCATTTGGGCTGGATGTGTGGTCTGGTCATGAATTCCCGACAATTACAGCGATCGCGATCATCGGTTCTTTCATTGCCTACATTTATTCTGCACCTCCTCTGAAACTCAAGCAAAACGGTTGGCTAGGTAGCTACGCCTTGGGTGCAAGCTATATCACCCTACCTTGGTCTACAGGACACGCTTTGTTTGGCGATCTCAATTCTACAATCGTAATTTTGACAATGTTCTACAGCTTGGCTGGATTGGGTATTGCCATCGTCAATGATTTTAAGAGTGTAGAAGGCGATCGCCAGCTAGGATTACAGTCACTACCCGTAATGTTTGGCATCACTACTGCGGCATGGATTTGTGTAGTAACTATTGATGTATTTCAAGGATTGATCGCAGCTTATCTCGTCAGCATCCATGAGAATTTGTATGCAACAATACTAATACTCTTAATCATTCCGCAAATCACCTTACAGGATATGTATTTCCTGCGTGATCCTGTGAAGAATGATGTTAAGTACCAAGCCAGCGCCCAACCGTTCCTTGTTCTAGGAATGCTCGTCACTGGTTTAGCGCTGGGTCATGCTGGCATTTAAATGATACTTCCATAGTAGGAAGTTAGGAAGTAGGAGTTAGGAGTTAATATACTTCTAGCTCTTAATTTGTATCAAGAAATGCTGTGTTGGAACTGATATCTTTCCTGATTCATGGGATTCAACCTTTTTTAGTCCCCATTTGCTTTGTCGTTGCTTGGACTGTAACAATTCTCGCTGTTTTGAGCCTCTGGACGGCGGCTCGATATAGTGTAACTACAGCCAAGCAAATGCATCAAATCCCCTGTAGTGGTTGCCAATTTTTTACCGACAATTACCGTCTTAAATGTACTGTACGGCCATCTATTGCCAATACAGAAGAAGCAATCCATTGTTTGGACTATCAACCAAAGACGAATCCTTATTTGTATTAGTTGGGGAGTGGAGAGTGGGGAGTGGGCAATGAGGGAGATAGGGGAGACAAGGGCACAAGGTGACAAAAGGTACAACTTCCAATAATTCTTTCTCCTTGTCCTCTTCCCAATGCCCTATGTCTAATCACTCTTGACCAATCTCTAACAATATCTTTAAAACACCGCGACTTTGAGCGTGTTCAAAAGCCGCAAGCCCTTCAATAAGGGGGTAACTGGCATGAATGAGAGGTTGCACATCAACTTGTCCTGTAGCTAGTAGCTGGAGGGCTGGGGAAAAGGAGCCACAACGGGAGCCAATGAGGGTAATTTCATCTACTACTAACGAGGAAACATCTAGGCTGAGGTTGTCAATATAAGTACTTTTAAGCACTAATGTACCACGGGGACGTAGGGCGCGACGGGCGATCGCAAATCCTTCTGGGTTGCCAGTACATTCTACTGAGATATCAAAATATCCATCTGTAACAGTGTCGGCTAGACTCGTTTTAATCCCTCGTGCCTCTAAATTAGCCAGTTTGTCTCGATGACGCCCCACAGCTAAAAGTTCACAGCCAGTTAAGGCAAGTGTCTGGGCTATTAACTGCCCTAGTTTGCCATCTCCAACCACTAACACCCGATCATTTGGATGCAATACCACTTGCTGCTGAATTTCTAAAGCTGCTGCTATAGGTTCAGTAAATGTTGCTACTTCTGTTGGCACATTATCAGGTACTAAATGTAAGTTCTCTATCGGCAAACAGAGATATTCAGCAAAGGCTCCATTTCGATTGACAATACCAAGAACTGTGCGATTTTCGCAGTGAGTTGGTTGTCCACTACGACAAAACCGACAATGCCCACAAACAGCATTGATTTCTCCAACTACACGTTGGTTAACTAAGTGTTCTGGCCCTTGTTCAACAACACCGACAAATTCATGCCCTAAAATACCAGTGTAGGGATAGTAGCCTTTAAGTAGTTCCAGGTCAGTGTTACAGATGCCCGCACGCAAGACGCGCACCAAGGCTTCTCCCTGTGGTGGTTTAGGAATGGGAATATCCGTGCGTAATTGCAATTGATTGTTTTCGAGCCAAAGTCCTTTCATTTCTCTTCACCTCCTTTGCCGAATTATGTTACGCGATGTGCAACTTATCGAAGAGGACAAGGGGATGGGGAGACAAGGAGACTTGGGGAATTGTCTCCCCATCCCCAAGTCGTGCGGCAACGCCCAAGGGTTTAAGACCACTACCACTTTTTGGTGGACTTGAATCAGGTGGGGTCTGAATCCCCATCTGATTTCCTCCCCTTGTCCCCTTGTCTCTTTCTTCAATCTTAGAACCCCGCTTCCATTCCTCTCCCCCACTCCTGAGAGGCTTTGATTCTTGCTCCCCAACGCTAGTATGGAAGGGGTTGGGGGTTAGGTTTGAGAGAAAGTTACACATGGCGTTATGTTGTCATACCACTTTCAAAAATTTTTATAAAATAAACAATTTCTTTTATGGAAGTAGAAATATATACCTCTACCCATGCCTATGTCTCTGTAGTAGTTATTTCTTTAATAATATTGATTGCATCAACTTTGCTTAACCAAGTAACCAGATCGTCTGAGTCGAGTGCTATCTCACTTCCTAAAGTTTTGATATAAAGAAGTCCGTCGCTAATAATTAAACCTCTAATTGGATACCATGAATCTCGTTTTCTAACCAGAAGTTCCAACGGAATCCCTAGTGTTGAAGCATACTTGCGATATTTCCACCAAGCTCGCCATAGAAGCACAGATTTAGTACAGTGCATCTCATATCCTTTGGGAACTTCGCAGTACTGATACTGATAGAAACCTCGACTATCCACTTCTCCTTTGAGGAGATAACTAGATTCTGCTAATGCCTGATTTATCAATTCCCACTGGGATGATTTTGGAGAAATCGAGAATTCAGATAGTGTCTTAGATAGCTGGACGGTGGCAATTACACCTTCAGCTTTTGCTATCAGTTGGTTTGTGTTATAAACTGTTTGCGCTGTCAAAGCAGGATTTGACAACAAAACTTCTTTTTTATGAATAGAGTTTTGCACAAACTCTCTAATTAAATCTAGATTAGACAACATAAAATTATTTATACTAAAATTAAGCAGTGTGATGGAAGCCACGACTGGACTTAAATTAGTTGCTACACTCTTATTGCACTAAAACCAGGATTATTACCAGCTTTATTTCTCTGTCTAACTAAAGACTTTGTTTACTTTAATTTCGGCTATGTCGCCGCTCACTAGGCTGGTTAAGAAAATTAGTGTGTTTAGATACACAACAAATTATTATATTAAATTTTTACGCTTTCGAGAAAAGGTTGAAATACCGGGATTAATTCGGGGCGACTAACTACAAGGGTGGGAAAAGAGCGATCGCTATAATCTTCCCCCGGTGACAAAGGAAACGGTTCTGATTTAAGCGATGACCAGACCCCACCAGCAGCTTGGACAATTACCCAAGCCCCGGCTAAGTCCCAGACTTTTGGTGTCGCCTCAATACCACCGAGAGTAGCCCCAGTGGCAACCATCAAAAAATTATAGCTAGCCACACCCAACATGCGAATTTTGCAGGGAAAGCCGTTTTTGATAGCTGCGGTGCTGCGGGAACAGAGGTTAAAAAAGTGATTGTTGCTGGGGCTATCTATACTAGTGTGGATGGGGTGGTTGTTGAGAAATGCTCCTGTTGGTGTTGCTAAACCAGATGAACCTGCCCAGAAACCATGAAAAGCTTGATTCAGGGTTGGTGCGTAAATATAACCAAATATAGGTGTGCCTCGATATAGTAAACCCAGAGATATCGTCCAGAGAGGAATACCGCGTGTGAAGTTGGTTGTGCCATCTAGAGGGTCAATTACCCAGCACCACTCAGTACCAGGAAATGACCGTTCGCTCTCTTCAGTCAAAATTCCGTAACCAGAGAAATTAGAAGCGATCGCATCCCGAATTTCCTGATCTGCCCATTTATCTGCTTGCGTCACCAAACTACCATCAGCTTTTTGAGAAGCCTGTACTTTCCCAAAATCTTGCATTAGCTGTTTTCCCACCCTGGTAGTGGTAGTTTGGGCAAAATCTAGAATTGTTGTCCAAAAATCATTCATTAGTTATTAGTCATTTGTCATTGGTCATTGGTCATTGGTCATTTGTCCCATGCCCCATGCCCTATACAGTTTAATCTAAATCGCTTTCCAAAACTGAAGCGATCGCTTGCTTTGTACTTGTTTGAAATTCTGTAATATTCACCCGATTCAGAAACCAAATCGATAGCACCATTCCTACTGCTTCTAGAACAAATACCAGTCCATAAGCTAACTCTAGGCTTGGTAAAAACTTGCGTCCAATATCCAAAACTGTACCTCCGATTACCACCGCTACACCTCTAGAGAGGGACTGCGCTAATCCCCAAGCTCCAATAAACGTACCTGCGGCTTCTGCTGCGGTGAGATCCAACATTAAGCTAATTGCTGCTGTAGTTAAGAAACCTGCGGCTAAACCGAAAAAGAACAAACCTAGTTTGAGAACTGCGGCATTAGCTGTGAATCCTGATATACCCAGCAATATTGCACAGAATGCTACCAACATACAGCCTAGACGTGCGGTTCTGCGCTTACCCAAACGCGGGACAATATAAAAGCCCGTAACCCCGTAGGCAATCAGTAAACCCGTTCCATAAAAAATATTTAATTTAGTACTTTCCGCTAGGGGCATTTTAAACACTTGACCCGCGTAAGGTTCCAAAATTGGGTCTTGCATAAACAAACTGATAGTCATCACCAGTAAAAAGGTGAAAAAGATACCTGTTTGTGGGCTAGCTGTCAATATTTTCCAAGCATTGCCTAAAGTAATGCTATCTTCCCGGTTCACCAGTGTGGAACGGGTTAAGTATTGAGAGTATTTTTTTTCTACGCCGAATGTGGCTGCGATCGCTAAACCAAATACAATTGCTGGGACGATAGTAAACAATCGGTTGATTGCTGGCTGCAAGGTTTCTAAGGTTGCTTCTGGAGTTAACTGCTTGAGCAAACTGGCACTGATAATCGCGCCAACAATAATCCCCACCATTAGCATCGACCAAACCACACCGACTACTTTAGAACGGTTATCTTCTTCAGATATATCCACCAATAAAGCAGCAAAAGCAGTACCGCTAGCACAAATTCCTAGACCGTATACAGCGAAAACTAAAGCCAAAAGTGCTGTCCAGCCGATTGTTTGGGTTGTCCATACCCAAGTACCTGCACTATTTCCAGCAACATTCATCTGCCACATTACTTGTACAGCTAAAAAAGCTGCGATCGCAAATATTGCCGCGCCCACCCAAACATAAGCTGTGCGGTGGTATCCCCATAAAGGTTTAGCATCGGAAATCTGGCCGAACCAGACACGAGAAGGAGCAACAAATAAAGGCAGTGCTAAAACTACTGATACCAGCGTCGCCGGAATTGCTATTTCTTGAATCATGACTCTGTTGAGTACGCCCAGAGTCAAGATAGACATCATGCTCAACCCCATCTGAAATAAACCCAGCCGGAACATGGTCAGCAGGTTTACCCTTGGCACAGATAGGGATTTTGTTTTGGTATCAAATACTTCACCGCTTGCCATAGCTACTTTTTCGTATAGTTTATAGGATTTAATCTCTCTCTCTTTAAATAAAGATAAACCCTACTCGCTTAAAATCAGCGAACGAAAAGTTGAAGTTGCGATCGCAGTTATTTAGCAAGCAGTTATATTCCTCAATTAGCATAAGCTTCAGCCAAGTTAGGATTAATCTTTGTGGCTTGAGCGTAATTTGCGATGTCTACGACGGGCTACGCCTACGCATAACAAGAGAATTTTAGGACGAAGTAGTGAAACGAGACTCTTTGAACTGGTTGATAATCCTCCTCTGCAAGGGCAAAACTATCGATTTGAATCAATTGAAGTCAAAGAAACCGCGTTTCGCATGGATGGTGTGTTTTTACCTCCAGAGGATGCAACATCCAGGGTAATCTTTTTTGCTGAAGTTCAATTCCAAAAAGATGAAGCCCTTTACCATCGGTTCTTTACCGAGTCGCTGATGTACCTGAACCGGAATCGTTCTCAGTACGATGACTGGTTCTGCGTGGTAATTTTTTCATCACGCTCTCTGGAACCAAGCGATCAAAAAACTCATCGAATATTTCTCAACAGCGACCAAGTGCAGCGAATCTATTTAGATGAGTTAGGCGCGACTAATCAGCAGCCAATAGGTATCAACTTGATGCAATTGACTTTAGCATCGGATAAAGTGATGGCGGAGCAAGCAAAGGAATTGATTGAGCGGGTAAAATTAGAGGAAACGGACACACTGCCGCAAAACGAAATACTAGACATCATCACCACAATTGCCGTTTATAAGTTTTCTTCGTTGAGTAGAGAGGAAGTTGAAGCTATGCTAGGACTGACTTTGGAACAAACAAGGGTTTATCAAGAAGCGAAAGTATTAAACAAATGCTCACCTTTATCTGAAAAGCAACTTCTAATTTCCGATAAAATCAAACGCTGTTTTTCCTTACTATAACGAGCAATCAAATAGATTAACTGCAACAGTTTGGGAGTGTTATCAAAGTTATCTAAA
>NZ_DASQZC010000435.1:0-3357 GCF_035638895.1 Nostoc sp.
ACATTTTTGTCAGAGTTAAACTGTCACACTTAGCGACATCCCGCCCATAACTAAAGTTCAGCTATGAGACTCGGAATTCATTCCGAGGCGGGATAGAAACGCAGTGCGAGATTTATTAATTCGGTTAGTAGATGTTGTGGAGATATGTTAACCACGATCGCAAGCAGTAGACGAGTTTAAATAAATTGTATTCTTGTAGAGACGGCGATTCATCGCGTCTCTTGCCTTAACCGAACAGTATTCCCACGTCTCTACATTGTTTTTCAGCCCTACGTCTCTGTAAACATCACTCAAATTTAAACATTAGTTGTCAAAGTTTGAACGTTTGCAGCTAATGCTCTTCCATATATAAGAAAGGCTTAAGCATTTGCAGCAAACATATAATTAGTTGCTGCAAACGCTTAATGCTTTGCAACAAATACTCTTCCATGTATAAGAAAGGCTTAAGTATTTGCAGCAAATGTATAATTAGTTGTTGCAAACGCTTAATACTTTGCAACAAATGCTCTTCCATGTATAAGAAAGGCTTAAGCATTTGCAACAATCATTGTAATGAACTTATAAATCTATTTATTAGGTGAAATATAACGGTGAAAGCAGTTTTTGCAGGAAGGAATATATCTGCTGGCTGATTTTTTTATTAAAGCAGACTACATCTATGCTTTCTTTAAATAAGTGCAAATTTGATGTTAAAGCAAAGCATAAGAGATGATTATGGCTAAATTCCTTTTTGTAACAGATTTGGATGACACCTTTGTGTATCGCACAGTAGGCGATGACAGTGCCTTAGCAGAACTAAATCAACTGCTGAGTCAACATCGCCAAGAATACGGTACGAAAATTGTTTATTCTACTGGGCGATCGCCTGTACTTTACAAAGAACTCCAAGCTCAAAAAAATCTTTTGGAACCCGATGCCCTCGTTCTTTCTGTGGGTACAGAAATTTACTTAGATGGTAGTGATATTCCAGACTCAGGTTGGTCAGAAATCCTCTCTCCGGGATGGGAACGGGAAACTGTATTATCTATTACTAAAAAATACCGTGAGTTAATTCGGCAACCAGATTCAGAACAGCGTCCCTTTAAAGTGAGCTTTTTCTTAGAACAAGATGCATCTGCGAATGTTCTACCACAACTTGAAGCAGAGTTGCAGAAATATAAATTAAATGTAAAGTTAATCTACAGTAGCGGTATTGACCTTGACATTGTACCCCATAGCAGCGATAAAGGTCAGGCAATGCAGTTTTTACGCCAGAAGTGGAAATTTGCAGCAGAACAAACAGTTGTCTGTGGTGATTCAGGTAATGATATTGCTTTATTTGCTGTAGGCAACGCACGGGGAATCATTGTGGGGAATGCCCGCAAAGAGTTACTTCAATGGCACAATGAGCATCCCGCCGAACACCGCTACCTGGCTTCATGTTTTTGTGCAGGTGGAATTATCGAAGGCTTAAATTATTTTGGTCTCTTGTTATGATTAGTTATCTAAAAGGTATAGTCGCTGGTATCCAAACAATTGGCGCTAATCGCGTGATTCTGACTCTGGAAGTGAATGGCTTGGGGTATGATTTGCAAGTTCCCCAACGCCTAGCAAACCAGTTACCAGAGTCGGGAGGAGTGGCGCAAATTTTTACCCATTTGCAAATTCGTGAAGAAGTGCCCTTCTTATATGGCTTTGCTTCACCATCCGAACGCGATTTATTTCGCCACTTGCTGACTGTCACCGGTATTGGTGCAGCCTTAGCGATCGCACTCTTGGACACTCTGGAACTACCAGATTTAGTCCAAGCAATTATCGCCGGCAATACGCAAATATTAATTCAGGCTCCTGGTGTCGGTAAAAAAATCGCCGAACGCATCTGTTTGGAACTGAAAAGCAAATTAGTAGAGTGGCGCAAATCAGCCGGGTTCTTCGTCGCCACAGGTGGGCCAGCACCAGGAATTCTCGAAGAGGTGCAAATGACCCTCTTCGCCTTGGGATATACTGCCCATGAGGTCAGTCACGCCCTGCATGTGGTAAGTGAAGACATCGGACTACCCAAAGATGCCTATGTCGAAGATTGGATTAAACAAGCGATCGCTCATCTCAGTAGCGAACAAGTTTAATTGTCATTTGTCATTTGTCTTTAGTCATTTGTCTTTAGTCATTTGATTATTAGTTATTCTCCCCCTGCCTCCCCTGCTCCCCACTCCCCACTCCCCAATGACTGACCCTTATGCCTGGCTAGAACATTCCTTAGCAACGATTCATCGGGCTGACTGGTATCGTTCGGTACAACCTATCAATGGTCGTCCGGGTGCAACGGTGGTTTTAGCTGGGCAAGAGATAATTAATTTTGCCAGCAATGACTATTTAGGATTGGCTGGGGATGAGCGGTTGATGGCAGCCGCGACTGCTGCGATCGCAGAATTTGGAACTGGTAGTACTGGTTCTAGATTACTCAGTGGGCATCGGGGATTGCACAGGGAATTAGAGGAGGCGATCGCATGTACCAAACAAACAGAAGATGCCTTGGTATTTAGTTCAGGGTATCTAGCTAATTTGGGTACAATTACCGCCCTTGTAGGCAAGCGTGATTTAATTTTATCTGACCAGTACAATCATTCCAGCCTGAAAAATGGAGCGATTCTCAGTGGTGCAGTATTTGTCGAATACCCGCACTGTGATGTTGCAGTTTTAAAAACTCAGTTGAGTCAACAGCGACAAAACTACCGACGCTGTTTGATTCTTACTGATACTGTCTTCAGCATGGATGGCGATTTATGTCCATTGCCAGCACTGTTGGCGATCGCCGATGAATTTAACTGTATGCTGCTAGTTGATGAAGCTCATGCCACTGGGGTACTAGGAAAAACTGGCGCTGGGTGTGTCGAACATTTTGGATGTATAGGAAAGCAGTTAATTCAAGTTGGGACTTTGAGTAAAGCTTTGGGTAGTTTAGGCGGCTATGTAGCAGGAAGTAGCGCCCTAATTGATTTCTTACGGAACCGCGCACCCACTTGGATTTACACAACTGGACTTTCACCGGCTGATACGGCCGCGGCCTTAGCAGCAATCAAGATAGTCCAACAAGAACCGCAACGCCGTGCCCAATTGTGGGAAACTATACATCACTTAAAAAATTTGCTGCAAGAATTACCTAATCTAAAATTATTACCTTCGGAATCACCTATACTATGTTTTCAATTGTCTAGTGCAACAGATGCCCTCAAAGCTGGAAAACAGCTAAGAAATGCTGGCATTTTTGCCCCAGCAATTCGTCCCCCAACAGTACCCACAAGTCGAATTAGAATATCTTTAATGGCAACTCATGAAGCAGCACATATTGAAAAATTGGTAACAGTGCTGAAGGATGTC
>NZ_DASQZC010000436.1:0-8420 GCF_035638895.1 Nostoc sp.
ACTGGATCTCATGACGGACGCTATTTAGGCACAGATATTGGCTCTCGTGTTGCCACACCTGATTATTTGCAGCAAATTGCCCAAGCTGTGGATAATTTAGGCTACACGGGCGCATTGTTACCCACAGGGACTTCTTGTGAAGATGCTTGGATTACGGCTGCTGCTTTCATCTCTGTCACCAAGCAAATGAAATTTCTTGTAGCAATTCGTCCAGGAATTACTTCTCCAGGTGTTGCTGCCCGGATGGCAGCAACATTTGACCGCATTTCTAGAGGAAGATTGTTGATTAATGTGGTGACAGGTGGAGATCCGGTGCAACTTGCTGGTGATGGCTTGCATCTGAGTCACGACGATCGCTATGATTTAACCGATGAATTTCTCACAGTTTGGCGGGGTATCGTCAGTGGGGAAACAGTAGATTTTAAAGGAAACTACCTGGATATCAAAGGTGGTAAACTCCTATTTCCACCAGTTCAAAAACCCTATCCACCCTTGTGGTTTGGTGGCTCATCTGGTGCTGCCAAGCGGGTTGCTGCTAAACATATAGATGTTTACCTGACTTGGGGCGAACCTCCAGAACAAGTAGCCCAAAAGATTGCCGAAGTTCGGCGACTGGCGGCTGAACAAGGTAGAACAGTCCGTTTTGGGATTCGCTTGCATGTAATTGTACGAGAAACCGAATCTGCGGCTTGGGATGCTGCCAATGAGCTAATTAAGTATGTAGATGAGGATGCGATCGCAAAAGCTCAAAAAGACTTAGCTAGCTCTGATTCTGAAGGACAACGGCGCATGAGTCAACTACATAGTGGTAGTCGAAAAACCTTAGAGATTAGCCCCAACCTCTGGACAGGAATTGGATTGGTGCGGGGTGGTGCTGGTACAGCCCTAGTTGGAGATCCCGACACCGTTGCTGCTAGGATGTTGGAATATCAAAATTTGGGCATAGAAACTTTCGTGTTTTCTGGATATCCCCATTTAGAAGAAGCATATCGCACTGCTGAATTATTATTTCCACGCTTACCTTTACAGAGTGAACCTACACCACTAACGCCACCAGTCGTAAGTACTTTTAGCGAATTTGCCACCAATGAAAAATTAGCTAAACAACTAACGAGTGCTTCATGACAATGCCAATTTTATATTTATGATTTGGGATTTGGGATTAAGCAAAAACATCAAAAGCTTAATACTTCTAGATTTATCTTTGTGAACAATCTAAAATCTAAAATCCCAAATCCAAAATGAAATGAGGGAGTAGCAAATAGTGAAACTAATTTTACCCGATCATCTCATTGCTGATATTAGGCCACACCTACCATCTGATATAGATGTTGTAGAGGTAGATAGTGAAGGTAATCTTGATGGTGATGCTAGTGATGCAGAAGTTTATGTTAACGGATTTTACCTGAAAACCTCTACCCATGACAAAGTACTGATAGCAGCACCCAGGCTGCGTTGGCAACAGTCACCGAGTGCTGGTGTGAATCACATCCTCACACCAAATTTTTTGCAAAAGGACATTATCCTCACTAATGGCGCAGGGGTTCATGCGATTCCAATTTCGGAATTTGTACTAGCATTTATGCTCCATCACGCCAAGAATCTGCGGAAATTGCAAACTTTGCAGGATGAACACACTTGGGTAAGAGGAATATCTCTCGAAGAGTTGGCAGACGCGAATTTATTAATTCTCGGTACTGGGAATATAGGAAAAGCGATTGCATCTCGTGCCAAAGCCTTTGGAGTCACAGTTTGGGGTAGTCGCCGCCATCCCGAACCCCTACCAAATTTTGACAAAATTGTAGGTGTTGAAGAGTGGCGATCGCTCCTGCCAGCCGCAGACTATGTAGTGATTGCTACACCATTAACTCCAGAAACTAAAGACTTGATCGATGAAGCTGCATTGCGCTCCATGCGTCAGTCAGCTTACTTAATTAACATTGCTCGTGGTGCGATCGTAGATGAAGCCGCATTAATCACCGCACTACGTGAGGGATGGATTGCAGGTGCTGGATTGGACACAGTAGCTACAGAACCTCTGCCGCCGGAAAGTCCCTTGTGGTCATTACCAAACGCCTTTATCACCCCCCATTGTTCAGCCCTTTCGCCACGCCTCAGAGAGCGAATAACACAACTATTTATTGACAACCTCAAACGCTACCAAACCGGTCAGCCCTTGCAGAATGTAGTAGACAAGCAAGCAGGATACTAAAGTATGAGGAATGGGGACTTAGGGACAAGGGGAAAGACTCGTTGCAAGTTTTCAGTTTTCACTCAAATAACCTTGTCACCTTGTCCCCCCTGCCTCCCCTGCCTCCCCTGCTCCCCCTGCTCCCCCCACTCCCCCCACTCCCCCACTCCCCACATTTGTATAAATCAGACTAAATACCTCTAAAGAAGTAAGCAATTTTGGCGATGGAAAAATTGTCAAGCTGAAACAAAATAATATAAGGAATTTAACATCATCCGCAAAGAGAAGGACTACAATCAAAACGGACAAATGTTTCATGCTCCAACACAAGAGGATTACAAAGCTATGTCCGACTTAAATCGCGGAATTATGAAATTTGAGGGTGCAGATTCCCCAAAAGTAGTCACTATCTCTACCGTGTTACTTCTGGGATCGATCGCTGCTCTCATAATCTGGGCGCTGCAAGCTGCCTATGCGCTAAACTAAAACCATTAGTAGCTTAGAAGGACACTTGTCTTAAACGGTTGCCGTTGTAGCCAAGTGTCCATTCAGCAACTAATAAATAAAAACGCCCTAATTATCATCAAAAATTTTAGAAAAACTTTAGATTTTAGATTTAAGGTTTTAGATGGAAAATTTAAATCTAAAGTCCAAAATCCAGAATGTTTGAACCTTGGGGTATCTTAGTTATTTTAATTGCCTGCCCCCTCTTGGGCGGATTACCCCTGATTGCATGGATCACTTACGCGCTTACGGGCAAGCAATTATCAGAAGTTGGTACAAAAAACATTAGTGTATCAGCTGCCTTTTATCATGGCGGTAGGTTTGTCGGAATTCTGGCAGTCTTGTCAGAAGCTTTGAAAGGAGTTGCAGCAGTCTTACTCACCCGTGTTTTCTTCCCAGAGGGATCGTTTTGGGAATTGATCGCCCTGATTGCTCTGGTAGTAGGTAGATACTGGATAGGCAGAGGGGCAGGTACGACAAATGTCGTCTGGGGATTTGTCGTCCATGATCCACTGGTTGCAATATTTGTATCCTTTTTTGCAGGTATTAGCTTTACAATTCTGCAATCGAGAAAGGTAGTAAAATTTGGGGTTTTACTTCTTTTTCCTCTGTTTGTGATGATTCTGCACCTTGGCGATTACCCCAGAATACTTGCTGCTGTTGCTTTAGCTGGTTTAATGGGCTGGATCTATACTAAAATTCCAGATGATATGAATCTGCCAGCCCAAGAGGCAGAAACTGAATCTCTTGCGATGTTGGAATTTTTACGCGGCGAACGCGCGATGGTTTCTTTGGATGAAGAGTTAGATGCTGCTATTGTTGGAGAAAAGGCGGCTACCTTATCTCAAATTAAGCGCTGGGGTTATCCAGTCCCGAAAGGATGGGTACTCGCCCCAATCGACGATCCCCAAATGTTGACAGAATTTCTCCAGCCATCAGAGTTATCTCCCTTGGTGGTGCGTTCTTCTGCCATTGGAGAAGACTCAGAACACGCTTCTGCGGCTGGGCAGTATGAAACAGTTTTAAATGTTACCAACCCAGAGGCATTACAATCAGCGATCGCTCAAGTTCAAGCTTCCTACAATCATCCATCTGCTGTGCAATATCGGCGCGATCGCGGCTTAAATGATACTGCAATGGGTGTGTTGATTCAACAACAAGTCCAAAGTGTATATTCTGGTGTAGCTTTCAGCCGCGATCCCATTACTCAGCAAGGTGATGCGATCGTTATTGAAGCCCTTCCAGGTAGCCCGACGCAAGTCGTTTCGGGAAAAGTCACACCAGAACAATATCGCGCTTTTGTCATTGAAACAGAAAATTCTTCCTCTGTGCAATTAGAGGGTGAAGGAAGAGTCCCTCAAGCATTAATTAAGCAAGTTGCATACTTAGCTTATCGACTCGAAAAACGCTATCATGGCACTCCTCAAGATATCGAATGGAGTTACGACGGTCAAACACTCTGGGTGTTGCAATCTCGACCGATCACCACTCTACTACCAATATGGACACGCAAAATCGCCGCCGAAGTGATTCCTGGAGTAATTCACCCCTTAACATGGTCGATTAATCGTCCCTTAACTTGTGGAGTTTGGGGAGACTTTTTTACTCTAGTTTTGGGCGATCGCGCTTTAGGGTTAGATTTCACTGAAACAGCAACTCTGCATTATTCTAGAGCTTACTTTAATGCATCCCTCTTAGGAGATATTTTTATCCGCATGGGATTGCCGCCGGAAAGTTTAGAATTTTTAACTAGAGGAGCTAAATTAAGTAAACCGTCTTTGCAGTCAACCTGGGAGAATTTACCAGGACTAGGGAAGTTACTGAAGCGGGAATTAAATTTAGAAAAAGACTTCAAGGAAGATTATCACAAACGCTTCATTCCTGGTTTGTCGGAGTTGGCGCAGTCAGATATAGATAATTTGGAACCAGCCAAGCTGTTGGAAAGAATTGACTTGATCCTGGATTTGCTACGCCACGGGACATATTACAGCATTTTAGCTCCCTTAAGCGCTGCCCTGCGGCAAGCGATTTTTCGGGTAAAGGATGGGCAAATTGATAATAGCGTTACTCCAGAGGTAGCGGCATTGCGATCGCTAAGTGCAATAGCAACAGACGCTAAACAAGTATTGCTTGAGTTTGAACCACAGCGAGTATTTGAGCAATTAAAGCAAACCCCAGAGGGAGAAAAGATCCTGCGAGAATTTGACGAATTACTTCAGGATTACGGCTATTTAAGTGAAGTGGGAACAGATATTTCCGTTCCTACTTGGCGGGAAAATCCCCAAATGATTAAGCAGATGTTTGTGCAGTTAATGCAGGGTAATGAACCACAATCAGGCGCTAAAGACGCAATTAATAGCATTTTTGCTGGTAAACGCAAACGTGGATTTGTGCAACGGCGTGTGGATATCAAGGGACGAGTTACCGAAGTTTATTCACGGCTTTTGGCTGAATTACGTTGGAGTTTTATAGCTTTAGAGAAAATTTGGTTAAAGTCCGGCTTACTCAAGAAAACAGGAGATATCTTTTTTCTAGACTTTGATGAAGTGCGGCGTTTAATTGCGGGTGATGATTCTAGATTAATTCAGGAGTTAGATGAGTTAGTCGAATCGAGGCGATCGCAATTCGTCCAAGATAGTGAGATCATTCAAGTACCCCTTTTAGTTTACGGCGATACACCCCCTCACCCCTTAGCTCCCTCTGAACTTTACTCCGATCAAATTTTACAAGGGATTGGAGCCAGTCAGGGACAAGCTGAAGGCAGGGTAAAAGTGTTGCGAAATTTACAAGATGTGCCGGAGATTGATCGAGATACGATTCTGGTAGTACCTTATACAGATTCCGGCTGGGCACCTTTATTATTAAGGGCTGGAGGATTAATTGCCGAAGCTGGTGGACGGCTTTCTCATGGTGCGATCGTTGCTCGTGAGTATGGAATTCCCGCAGTTATGGATGTACATGGCGCTACATGGATACTGCAAGATGGTCAACGGGTAAGGATTGATGGCTCTAGGGGTATTGTGGAATTATCTAACGATTTAAGACCAGAATGATTACCACTTCTCTCAAAAACCTACCAGAAGAATCTGTTTCTCACAATGCCGAAATCAAGAAAAAGGTAATGCTACGCTTCGGCGATTTGCCTCACCTAACTAACTTTTCTCAAACACGTTTTGCTCCTGGACAAACCGCACCAGCACACGCGCATCAAGATATGTGCGAAGTATTCTTTGTGGAAGCGGGTTCAGGAGTAATTCACATTAATGGTACAGAATACCCCCTGCTTCCAGGGAACTGCGTAGCGATAGAAGCGGGAGAACTACATGAAGTTGTCAATAATGGCTCAACTGAGCTTGTTTTGACCTACTTTGGTTTGCGAGTCGAAAAATCAGCGTAATTATTTTGAATACAAGATACAGTGAGGGTACAACATTGTTATGCCCTCACAAAAGTTTGCGGAATGTGGGTTATAAACAAAGATAAATTTATGAGAAGGAGTCAGAAGACAGAATTCAGAATACCCCAGCAGTCAAGTCAGGGCGAAGAGTCACGAAAAGAATTTAATAACAAGCGCCTTTAAAATCGCTTGCTCTAAACCTCTCTTATACATCCAGTAGCACAGAATCCATTCTGTATTCTGGCTCCTGAATTCTGAATTCTTCTTTAGTAAAATCCTAATATACCAAAGGTGTCGCGCCGCGCATCTGACGTAAAGAATTTATACAAGCAGGACAATCGCAGCCAAATAAGTTGATTGCCACATTGCTTTCTTCATCATTGAACTCCAGCATGGGAGCATCTTCTTGAGAAAACTCTATTTCACGCTGATAGTTAGGAATTTGAGCCAATACGGAAGCCCTTGCACATACTAAACCCACTTTATGTTTATTGCGTATACAAGATAGACGGTCTGTGCTGTTGGCTGCTGGTTCTGGCTCCATAGCTTGGGCGTGATTGAGCATTACTCCCATCGAGAGAATAGAGCTAATCAGTACAGGAGAAGAAAGTAAACTCAGTATTAATTTGTTCATTAGTTTTTTTAGAAAACAATCTCGATTGCTCAGATTATCCGATTAAATCTTACAGTGCAAGTCAACGTTTATCAGGAATATCGCAAGTTGTATAGTATCACTGTGCTTAACACCACCATCTTAGGCTACACGAGCTAACTAGTGCGTAAGTCACACCATTAACCAGCAATCGGAAACTAAAATTCTCACAAAAACATCACGGGTCGAGAGGATACGCCACTTGGCAACAGATGCGTGGAGGAAACACGCCACGGTGTTTTTAAACACCGTGAAAAATGATAAGATTAAAGTGTGAGTAGGAATAACCATCTACGTGTTGAAATGTTTTGTAGGGAGTGACCCCTGATTTATCTCGTCCCCACACAAGCTGTGGCCCTGGATAAACAAGTAATGGGAAAACATGGAGCGTACCTAACTGGCTGTGTGATGGACGTAGGAATTCATTAATTAATCCAAGTAAGCGTAATTGCAATACCTGTCGTACTGGTAGTTGTTTTGAGCGTTTAGGGGGATATTTGACTATCCCTTTTAAGCAAGTCTTAGAGAATCTGCGTGTCTTTAGACCGCAGAGTGTCAATTCTATCAGATTTTTTAAGCCGTGGATAAAGGGATTGATATCGCATCCAAGCCTCTTCTAGGGCTGAATCAACTGATTGAGGAGTTGCAACAAGCGTTGGTGTGGCTGCGAGTTTGCTTGTATCATTAGCATCTACATATATGCCAATTCCGATACCCGCCAGTAAAGCAGCACCACGCGCAGAAGCAGCAGCAACTCTAGTTGCATAGAGGGGTATTCTCAATACATCAGCTAGTAATTGTTTCCAAGGCATTTCTGCCGTTCCACCACCTGCTAAACGAAGTTCTGTAGCTTTAAAACCTGTTGCCTCAAGTGCCTCAAAACCTTGCCGCAAGGCAAAAGCAACACCCTCTAAAGCTGCCCGCATCAGGTGCGCCTGTGTATGATGAAGTCCAAGCCCCACCCATGCCCCGCGTGCATAAGGGTCAAGGTGTGGAGTTCGCTCACCCGTGAGGTATGGCAAAAATGTCAACCCTTCACATCCTGGGGGAACAGAAAACGCTTTAGTATAGACTTGCTCCCAACTCAAGCCGAGAATACCTCGCACCCACTCAAGCGCTAACCCCGCATTTTGCATTGCTGCAAGGGTGTACCACTGGTTAGGTACGGCGGATCTATATAGATGTGTGCGACCATGAGGATCGAGAATTGGTTGGGAGCGAGGTGTAATGATTTGAGCGCCTGTGCCAATGGTTAGTTGAACCAAACCAGGTAGTAGTCCGTTACCAAGTGCGGCTGCTGCCGTATCCGCAGCACCAGCGATCGCTCTTAAGCCAACTCTTAAGCCAAGATGCTCTGAAGCATCAGTTGTTAAGTAACCTGCGATCGCACTAGAGGGAATAATTTTCGGCAACCAATCACAACGCAGATTTAGGGCTGAAATTGCATCCCATGCCCAGTTGTCTGACACAATATCGTAAAGCAAAGTACCACTAGCGTCAGATGGTTCGGTTGCGACTTCTCCAGTCAGCCGTAACCGTAGCCAATCTTTTGGCTGAAGTGCCCAACGCGCTTGGGCGTACACAGTCGGCTCGTGTTCTCGTAGCCACAGCAAAGTTGAGCCAGCCATTCCAGCCGTAATCGGGTTGCCCAATCGCTCTAGAATAGCGACATCGAG
>NZ_DASQZC010000437.1:0-4286 GCF_035638895.1 Nostoc sp.
AAAACGCAGTCCATAGCCGCATATAAGCGAAAGCAATAATCTTCTTGTTCCACTACTATCGGTTTAGGAAAGCCTTCATCACCCGGAGTTAATTGGATAATATCTTTATCCAAAAGCAATGGCGCATCATGATATTTTTTGAGAATTTGCAGCACGCGTTGCTGGACTTGATCGCTTGAGTTGCCTAATTTAAGTAGCTGTGCAACTCTTTCTACACCATCGGCTTGCTTCAACAGATGCCTGTGATGATGAAACTCATAAATGCCTTTTTGGGCAAGTATGCCAATTCGCTGGGGCGCGGTGGCTTGCCCTAAAAGCGCTTTGACTTGTGGTTCGTGTTGCCTTGCTTTGATAAACCCCCGTCTCATCTGGCAATGCCAGCGTTCTTGCCCAGTCGCTGGGGCAACTAGAGACCAAAGGTGATAACTGGCAAAAGGTCGATCGGGGGTTGACATTGCTCAGAAACAGTGAGAGAAAATACGGTGGGGAGAAGTTTAAACTAAGGCTTGCTTAGAAAAGAACTTCGGAGGATAGTTGCTGCTACACGCGCTTTGCGAGAAGCTTTTATAGTACTGATAATGTACAGGAGCAAGTAGCAAAAATGTCCAGCAATATAAAATTTGGTACTGATGGATGGCGAGGGATTATTGCTGATGACTTTACTTTCACCAATGTGCGGAAAGTAACAAGAGCAATCGCCACTTACTTGGATACAGCCTACACAAAAGATAGACCAGTACTTATTGCCTACGATACTCGCTTTTTAGCTGACCAGTTTGCCCAAACATCGGCCCAAGTTTTGGCAGACTTAGGTTGGACTGTAAAAATTACTGATCGGGATTGTCCCACACCAGTAATTGCCTACAACGCCCGTCATCTAAATTCTGCTGGGGCATTAATGTTTACTGCTAGTCATAATCCAGCACCCTACTGTGGAATTAAATATATACCTGATTATGCTGGGCCTGCCACTCCAGAGATTACTGATACTATTGTGGCAAATATAGAAAGTGCATCGGATGAGTTACCTGGGAATAACCTATCAGGTTCAATTTCAATTTTCGATCCGAGACCAGATTACCTGCAATTTATCTATACTCTACTTGATATAGAAAAGATTAAAAGCGCAAATTTAAAAGTAAAGTATGATGCTCTGTATTCTACCTCTCGCGGCTATTTAGATGAAGTTTTGCAACATAGTGGCGTTCAGTTAGAAAGTTTCCACGATTGGAGAGATGTTTTATTTGGGGGTGGAATGCCAGAACCCAAAGGAGAACAATTAGTTGAGTTAGTAGAAGCAGTAGTTCGCGATCGCGCTGATTTGGGCTTGGCGACAGATGGAGATAGCGATCGCTTTGGTATCGTCGATGAACGAGGAACTGTCCTTACTCCGAATACTGTGCTGTTAGTTCTAGCGCGTCATTTAATCAGAAATAAAGGTAAAACTGGCGCGATAGTCCGCACTGTGGCGACAACCCATCTGCTGGATAATTTCGCGGCTAAAAATGGGCTGCAAATTTACGAAACACCAGTTGGTTTTAAATATATAGGTGAAAAAATGCGGGAAACTGCCGTGTTAATTGGTGGAGAAGAATCAGGCGGTTTGAGTATTATCGGACATATTCCCGAAAAAGACGGGATTTTAGCCGATATGCTGGTGGCAGAAGCGATCGCTTATGAAGGCAAACCTCTGAGTCAGATGGTTAAGGAAGCCATCGCCGAAGCCGATGGCCCACTTTACAACAACCGCCTAGACTTGCACCTCACAGAGGCACACAAAATCGCCGTCATCGACTCTTTTACTAGAAATCCACCTACAGAGGTAGCAGGAATTAAAGTCAAGGAAGTGGGGCGTAAAGATGGTATTAAGCTGTATTTAGAAGAGGGTAGCTGGGTTTTACTGCGTCCTTCCGGTACAGAACCACTGGTGCGCGTCTATCTAGAAACTCACACTCCCGAAAAACTCACCCAAATCGCCCAAGAGTTAGAGAATGTCATTGCTAAACTAGAGGCTGTAGCAGTTTAATCAGTCAGAATTAGGAGTTAAGAGTTATAAGTTAAGAATTATTAGCTCCTAACTTTTAACTTTTATCAAACTATGAAAATCGCTCCTTTTTTGACATCTTTAGTTTTAGCGGTTTGGATAATAGCGATCGCAATTATTTCAGTCCAAAATGCCACACCCGTATCGTTAAAATTCTTAACATTCCAATCGATTCAGATACCAATGGGTTTAGTGCTGGCTTTTAGTGCCTGTGTAGGGTTAATTGGCATGGCACTGCTGCAACCTCTCTGGGGACTTGCTGGCATTGGGCAGCGTAATTCTCGATTAGAAGACGATGCGGAATTTTTTGTTGATGATGAAGATTTTTGAGGTTTGAATAGCTGTGCAGTACCAAAACATTATTACAATCGAACCAGGAAAACGAGGTGGTAAGCCTTGTATTCGAGGAATGCGAATTACTGTATACGATGTTTTATCTTATCTTGCCTCTGGGATGACCTACGAGGAATTGCTTGATGACTTTCCTTATTTGACACAAGAGGATATTTTGGCTTGCCTAAGCTATGCGGCTGATCGAGAACGGCAAATGCTGACAATGCAAGCATGAAGTTATTGTTTGACCATAACTTATCACCTCGGTTAGTTGATCGACTAGCTGATATGTACCCAAACTCTCAGCATCTTTTTCTTATAAGCTTAGATCAAGCAGATGATCTAACTGTTTGGGAGTATGCCGGACAAAGTGGATTTACTGTTGTCACCAGAGATGCTGATTTTAATGAGTTGAGCATTTTGCGAGGATTTCCTCCGAAAGTGATTTGGATTCGTTATGGCAATTGTTCAACCAGACAGATTGAAGAGATTTTGCGATCGCATGTAGAGGATATTCAAGCTTTTGACAAAAATCCAGATTTGGGAGTTTTGACATTGTATTAGATTTGGAAACTATGGAAACTGAGTATGATTTTAGCCAGGGCAAGTGGGGAGCGATTGAATCAACACCAACAGGCAAAACTCGAATTACAATTCGCCTAGATGACGAAGTACTAGCATGGTTTCGTGACCAAGTTCACGCAGCAGGTGGAGAAAATTACCAAACTTTGATTAACGATGCCTTGCGTGAGTACATTCAGCAGCGCCGTGAACCGTTAGAAGATATATTACGGCGAGTATTGCGAGAGGAACTTGAGCGCATTGGAAAATAAGGCTATTTTATTTTGGCTTGCCTAAGACTATGCGGCTGATCAATAAAGGCTATGAGCACAACTTATAAAGCAGATTTTAATTTGTGGATTGAACAGACAACCCAACTATTGCGATCGCATCGCTGGCATGAAGTTGATGTAGAACATCTGATTGAAGAGGTTGAAGGCTTGGGCAAAAGTGAACGGCGGGGTATTGCCAGTCAACTAACTCGCTTACTTTTACATTTGCTCAAGTGGCAATATCAACCCCAGCGTCGCTCAGATAGTTGGCTCGATTCCATTACTGATTCTCGTACCCAAATTGAGTTAGCAATTGAAGATAGTCCTAGTCTTAAGAGCTATCCTACAGAGCAACTTGAGGAAAGTTATCAAAGGGCGCGTCGGCAAGCAGCCAAGCAAACGGGGATACTTGTATCCGTGTTTCCAGAAGAGTGCCCATATTCTTTAGAGTTAGTGTTGGATGAAGACTGGCTACCGGAAGCAAGCGATATTTGATAAATGTAATTGTGACTGTGTGGTATGAAGCGCATTACGCAACCACTTAATATACATTGGTGAGTCTTGCAAAAGTCGCTTTTACTTCTTCATCATCGGCAAAGTCTCCAGTATTCGCTTCAGCAATCCCCTTTTGAATTTCCTCGGTTTGCCACTGATACATCTCTAGATAAGTGGCTACCGCTTCATTAAGTATGTGGCTGCGATCGCGATTCATTCCTGCTGCGATCGCATCAAGTGCAGCCTTCTGATCGCTATCTATCCGAAACGTAATATTTTTTTTGCTCATCGTCTGGTAAAAATTATCTTGCAATGCAACGTGATTATAGTGGCGATCGCTATGATCTCAGAGCGCCTCTAGCCTTGAAGTTTCGCAGTACATGAAAAAAGCCTGCGTTGGCAAGCTTTTTAGAAAGTTTTGGGAGAGCGATCGCGCTGTTATAAAATCAAAATGTCCATTCGTGATCTGGATCATCTAGGGCAGCGCGAACAGAAGCCAAATTTGCAAGGTCTTTGAAAGGGCTTGATTTAGCAATTTCTGTGATTGAATTTAAGGTAAGGGCTAGTTGCTCATTATTGCC
>NZ_DASQZC010000438.1:0-5179 GCF_035638895.1 Nostoc sp.
GTTGCGATCGCCTGTCCTGCTCTCACTGCTATAACTGTTCTACTCTCCAAAAATCGCAGTATTTTTCCCAATTTACTTACCGGCAAATTACCTCTAATAAATATTCTGGGGCTGAGTTATCTGCATTGGGGTTGGCAATTACCAGGATTTCCGTTGATTGCCGTTTATGTGGCAATGATCGGTACAACTATTATTACCGTTTATCACAATTACCAACAGCCTAATCCTATCAGTGAAGAAGATCGGCGCAATCGCCGCCGATCAAGTATTAGTTTGGCTGCCACTGTAATTATTTATGCTTTGATAGTGCTGCTAGTGCGGGCAATTTTTGTTACCAAGGTAGATGTGACGCAGTTGGGGTTAGCTATTGGTATTTGTGGCTGGCTAGTAACTTGGCTAGCACAGAAGGGGAGGGCAGGGGGAGCAGGGGAAGCAGGGGGGGCAGGGGGAGTAGGGGGGGTAACAGTAATATCTCCCTCATCTCCTGTATTCCCTTCATCCTTGTTACTCTGGGAAAGACTGGGCGGCACTCTACTCTTCTTGGGTTGGCTGGTTTCGGTAGTAAATTATCCTTGGCAAGCAATAGCTGTAAGTGGTTTGGGTTTGTGGTTTGTGGGAAGTCGTTTGCGGCAGTACAGTTTCAAGTTAGACTTTGCAGCAGTTTTCCTTATTGGGTTACAGACGATTTGGTTAGGTTGGCGATTAGTACCTAATAACTTACAGAAATTAGCGATCGCAACTGGTACTCAACTAACTAATTCTCAAAATCAACCTTGGGCGTTGCTGGGTGTAGCTTTATTTCCGTACATAATTTTGATGGTGGCGCTCACAGATAACCTGCATCGCACCGAAAAGCGAGAATTAGCTAAATTTGGCGAACTGCTCACCCTCTTATTGGGAGCTTTTTTAACAACGATCGCTATAGTAAATCCGGCATTGCGATCGCTAAATCTGTTATTTTCTACCATCACTCTGGCATTCGTCACTCAACGCCGCTCCCCTGCATCCCTTCCCCTAATATATTTAACTCACATCGTGGGAGTGCTGACTTTTTGTTTTACCATTAATTGGTTATTGCCAACCCTGAATCATCAAGTCTGGGCAAGTATTTTATTAGCTCTGATGGTTGCAGAATGGGTATTTAGTCTAAGCGAAGGTTTATGGCGACGTAGTGCATGGGACATTGGTTTAGGATTAGCCGCCGCTAGTTTTTTCCTATTGTGGATGAATGCAGAATCATCTTGGTATGGCATAGCTAATGGACAAGCTCATTGGGGAGTCTTATGGCTAGTTACGCCTATAGCTCTCACAGGTGTTGCCAATACCACAATTATAGAGCGTCGTCTTACTAGCCGTTACTTAAGTGTATTGGCTGTGGGAGTTGCCCAGCTATTGACTTTACAGCTACCAGAAACGAGATTAATCGGTTTAGCCGTAGGTACGGGATTGATGTTCGCAAATACACGCTATTTGCGAAACCAAATATCTGCGGTAATTACAGAAGGATTTCTTCTAAGTTTCATTGTGGCGCTGTTATGGGTAGGCGTACCTGGCTTACCTCGCCTCGCGCTACCAGGTTGGTTTGTCGTCGGAGCGATCGCAATCCTAATTCTATGGTTAACGCGGACAGTTTTGAACCAACGCGGTAACGAATTAGCAATTATATATGCAGCCGCCAGTGATAAATGGGCGATCGCCTTGTGTGGTTTTGAGTTGTTTGGTTTAACGGTACACTCAATACTAATTTACTCAGGGTTTATTACTTCGGGATTTTTGTATTTAGCTGCCACTGCAATCACCTTGGTAGCTATTGTTTATCGCAGTTGGCGAGAACCGACAAATTGGGCATTTTATGGCATCGGTTGGTCTTTAGAGTTGTTGACTGCCCAAGTGTTGGGATTTGGGGAACGATCAATAGTTAAGATTGCGATCGCAAATATTGCTTTAGGTTTAACCGCTCAACTTGTCGGCGAGTGGTGGCGGCGACAACATCAATTAGAAAGCCTTCCTAGCAGTTTTCACATTTTGCCATTAATTTATGGTGCATTCAGTGTATTGCTGCGTGTGAACACCTTCACCGAATGGACTGGTTTGTATTCTTTGGGTGTAGCTTTAATTATCATTGGCGTGGGGCGACGCCGCGAAGACTTTAAACCCCTGCTGTACTTAGGAATTATTGGCGTATCAATTTCTGCTTATGAACTTTTGTTCTATCAAATGTCCCAAGTTTCAGGAGGAGCATTAGGTGATGGATTGATTGCCATGTCAGCCCTTGGCGCAACTATTATGTATGCTTACCGCATCCTGTCGCCTTGGTTAGTAAGCTACTTACGGCTAACTCCTCAAGAACTGAAAGGAATTGCCCATATTCACTGGGCTTGGAGTAGCTGTTTATTAATGGCTGCCATTCCTCTTCCCATTGGAGTTAACCGTTTAGTGGGATTGGGAACGGGGGTATTTTTGATTCGTTATGCCATCTTTCAGGGACGAAATTTGCCCATTTCCCCCAGCATTTTTGGAGGAATCACAATAGCCGAAATGTGGGTTTACCTTGGCTTATTAGAGGTAGCCGGGATGAGGGTTTATTGGCGCGAGACAGCAGTGGGAAAATTTTGGGCTGGGCCGTTAGTTCCTTGGAACGGTGCGATCGCCTGTGTGGTAGCCTATTTCCTGTACATCTTACCTTGGGAAAATTGGGGTTGGTCTAGAAGACCTTGGCAGCAAGCCGCCTACATCATACCATTGATAATTTTATGGGAAACCAGACTGCGAACTTACCCCATTACGTTGCTACTCGCAGCTGGATTTTACATCTTCCTGGCAAAGGTGGGTGAAAACATCCGTTTTACATATATTAGTGTGGCGTTGATTGATTGGGCGCTTTACCGTTGGTTTGATTCCTTACGCCTAACTGATCCTTTGTGGTATGTAACACCCATTGGGTTATCACTGCTTTATATTGCTCAAGTAGATACCCAACTGAAGCTACCAGAGTATAAAGTCGCTCGTCATATTCTGAGATTGCTAGGTAGTGGTTTAATTTGTGGGTGGGCAATTTTATTTAATCAAAATGCAGCCTGGATACCTGGAATTTTCAGCCTCATCGCCATTTTTGCCGGATTAGCTTTGCGAGTGCGGGCTTTTCTCTACATTGGTACAGCCACTTTTTTAATCACTACAATCTATCAATCAGTCATTTTTAGTTTGCAGTACTCCTTTTTAAAATGGGTTGTTGGCTTGCTAGTTGGTATCCTCCTGATTTACATCGCCGCTAACTTTGAAACCCGTCGCGCTCAAATAACTTCCTTAATTCGTAGCGCCATTGATGAATTTCAATCATGGGAATAGTAAGCTAAATGTTGAACTAATTAGATAGGCGATCGCCCAAATTCAAGATATCTGTAAAATTAAAAAAGAGCGATGGCATAGAAGCATAAAACAATGACACGAATTCCATTAACAGAAGCTCAACTTCGTTTACCCGAACTGATTGCAAGCCTGCAACCCGGTGAAGAAGTGGAGATTTTTTCTGGTGAGCGCACTGTCGCCAGACTGATTGGCGAACTCCAATCACCCCGGAAACCTCGCCAGCCTGGTAGTGCAATTGGAACCCTAACCATTCTGTCCGAAGATGAAACGCACTTGGAAGACTTTCACGACTATATGCCATGAAGTTTCTGCTCGATACTCAGGCATTCCTCTGGTTTGTACTCAAGGATCGCGCCCTTAGTCAAGTCGCCTGTGATTTGATTGTCGATCCCTTAAATGATATCTTGCTCAGTCCTGCTTCTTATTGGGAAATTGCCATCAAAGTTAGTATTGGTAAGTATCAAATTCCTGGAAATTTTGTAACATGGATGGAGCATCAAATCCAAGTTAATGAATTGGAAATATTACCGATTAAAGTTGCTCATGCAGCCGCGATCGTGACTCTGCCCTTTCATCATAAAGATCCTTTTGATCGGCTTTTGGTTGCCCAAGCACTCACAGAGAAGATCCCGATCATTAGCGTGGATGCAGCGCTAGACAATTTCCAGTCACTCGTTATTGGTAAGTATAATAACCTGCGATCAACCGCAGTGCGATCGCACTGTTAACCTACCTTACGATTATGAGCGATCGCGTGTGTGGTAGCCTATTTTCTCTATATTCTGCCTTGGGAAAGTTGGGGTTGGTCTAAAAGACCTTGGCAGCAAGCCCCCTATATCATACCACTGATAATTTTATGGCAAACTAGACTGCAAACTTACCCCATTACCTTGCTACTCGCAGCTGGATAACGAAAAACCAAAAATCAAGGTTTTCAAGCACATTTACAAAAAAAAGTAGGGATTTTTAGAATAGTGGGGTAGGTTTATGAAAAGATAGTTAGATAAGGAAAGCGCTGAGTTAGCAGCGCAGTTAGGAAATTGGTAGGTTTATACAATAGTGCTATTATGCGGCAACTAACTGTATAGATTGATCAAAAAGTAAGAGTTAATAGTAATAGGTTCTATTGGTGTTAACTCCTCATTGGTAAGTGCGATAACCTGCGGCTGACAACCGCAGGTTATCGCACTGTTAACGTACCTTACGATCATGAGCAATCGCGCTTCACCTCATTTACTTTTCTCAGGAGGCGGACGATTGACTCGTATCAGTTTTCCAAACAAAGATTCTTCAGCCCCAATTGCCTCATGAATCCGGGTGGCTAATCGCTGCCGATCCAAATCCTCTGTGCAAACAATGATACCTGCATGATCTAGACTCATGCGATGCAAGCGGATAAAATCATCTCGATTTACTGTCAGCACTGCCCGCCCCTGAATTGTCGCCAATGCAAGCACCTGGTCATCAGGAATTTTCTGGTTGGCTTGCCCTGCTTCTTGTACCGTCAGCACATCGTAACCCAATTGACGCAGTAGCCCCGTAACCACTTTGGGAAACCCTTCATCGGCATCAAGCAATAAGCTGTTGCGCCTTTAATTTGCACTAATATTTTTTCAATATGCTTGTGGGGTGGGCATCTTGCCCGCCCTGATTGTGCAAGTTGTATACATAACAGCTTACCACCCTTAAGCCGCCTCTTGCCGTGCGATGTCTACGACGGGCTACGCCTACGCCACTTCAATTTCTTTAGGATAAACCTCAGCGTACAGCCATGCGTTCACCAAATCAGCAGCAGTTAGCGTCGGGTAAT
>NZ_DASQZC010000439.1:0-8252 GCF_035638895.1 Nostoc sp.
GCAGGCTTTGTTTCTGGGAGCTTCAGAAATTCTTCCAAGGTAAGTAGTTGAGTAGTTGAGTAGCTCATAGCTCCTAAATCCCTCGAAGATGTGTTTTTAGTCTAGCAGTATGTATAGACAGGTGCTTAACTCCGTGAACGCACCCGCCCATACATTAAAGACAGAATTGCAACTCTTAATTACGAATTATTTCCGCACCACTACTAAAGTTCCCGTTGAAGCCCATCTGTAAAGATTGCCAGCTTGCTTAACAGGTAAATTTACGCAACCGTGGCTAACTGGAGTTCCAAACCGATTATGCCAGTAAGCACCGTGGATGGCGTAGCCTCTGTAGAAATACATTGTGTAAGGAACATCAGGAATATTGTAGCCTCTGCCTCGCATCCGGTGAGTGCGATACTTAGAATTAATCCGAAATCTACCTATGGGTGTGGGAGTTGATCGCTTGCCTCCAGAAATGCGGTATGAATAAACAAGCCTTTTACCTTCCCATGCACGTAAGCGTTGCTCTGACAAGTCAATTTCAATCCAGCGAGGTTGGGATGTTTGCCTGATATTAGATGCAGTGAAGCTGTTTTCATTCGCTGACGCGGCTATTGCTGTAGTAAAGTTGGGTGTACCAGCTAAAGGTGATGACCAAGAAAATAGAGTCGCCACCATCAGCGCCACGCCTGTACAAAAAGTTCCTGAAGAACGAACCCTACCACTGCGAATCCAAGATTGCATTATGCCTAACCTTCTAAACTACGCAAAAATTATGAAGTGAAGTAATTTTCTTGAAAATTTCAAATTTCCAAATTAACTACTCGCTTCCTGTTGAGGATTTACGCAATTCATCCGCTAATGCTTTTCAAAATAAGTCCTAAGCTAATCTGCATCTAATTTGCACATTTGTCATTTGTCCTTAATTAAATGATGAGTTTTAACTAATGACCAATGAATAATGACTAATTACAAAGGACTCCTTCACAAAAAATCTGTCATTTAAATGCCTAAATATAAACTTTCCCCAAATTTATATTTGCATTTTTAATTTCACACAGTAATTGTCAGGATTTACGCTTATTTTCTTGGGCAAATCGTTAAATGCCCTCTTCTATATTTTATTCCAAATTCAGTAATTCCGACTCCGAAGATTCCCAGCATAAAATATTGCTGAGAATCACTCAATTGTCTTGATTTGTTGTTATTAATTATTTTCTCTAAATTGCCTTTTCGTTGCTTCACCTACTATTTCTGGATAACAACTGGTGTCCCTACCGATGCCCACTCAAATAGCCATTTAGCATGTTTAGGTGCGAGATTCACACAGCCGTGGCTAACTGGAGTGCCAAACCTTTTATGCCAATATGCTCCGTGAATACCGTAATTACCTTGGTAAAACATGGCATGAGGAACGTTGGGAACATTGTAGTTTTCTCCCCGCATCCGTGTAGTTTTGAACTTGGATTGAATATTAAAAGTACCAATAAGAGTGGGAGTAGATTTTTTACCAGAGGAAATAGCACTTCCATAAACCACTCTGTCACCTTCCCAAGCTATTAACCGTTGCTTTGAAAGATCAATTTGAATCCAGCGCTTATCTGATTTTTGTAATGTCTGGATTGTTTGTGCGATCACTTTATTTTTGGAATTAGCCCAAACTTCACTCGTTCCAGTAGTAGTAAAAACACTTACAGACAGTGCTGTACCAGTGAGGAGTATTTGCAAGCGACGCACCCAGTCAGGATTAATCAGTCTTTTCATTTTAGATACACTTACACTCAAATCATGGGGTTTTGAGAAACTTATCAGTTTTCACCTTTATTTCCCTATCTATTACTTTAATAGACGTAAACTTTCAATGATTTGATTCTAAGTTAACTTAACTGTTGTATCAGCTTTCTTGCCCCAGATGCGATCGCTTCCCAATTCCCCTCTGTGACAAGCTTTTTGGGAAATAATTCCCCGCTCAAACCTACAGCGATCGCTCCGGCTTGCAAAAATTCTTTGGCATTTTCTAAAGTCACGCCGCCAGTAGGAATTAAGGGAATCTGACCTAGTGGCCCTTGCAAACTTTTGATATAGTCTACTCCTCCCAGTGCTTGTACGGGAAACACTTTTACACAACTAGCGCCCTGGCTCCAGGCGGTAACAATTTCTGTAGGAGTCATAGCTCCTGGGATAATCGGCACATTTTTTTCTTGTGCTGCTTGAATCATTGCGGAGTCAACGTGGGGTGTGAAGAGGAATTGCGCCCCAGATGCGATCGCTTCTTCTAGCTGCTGCACATTAAATAGCGTACCAGTGCCAATAGTACAGGCTGGTAATTCTGAACGTAATTGAGCGATTAATTCCCCAGCCCGCGAGCTATTCCAGGTAATCTCAATTAACTGCATTCCCCCAGATGCTACAGCCATTGCCATTTGCTGTCCCACTTCGATTTTAGGGGCGCGGATGACTGCGATCGCCCGATGTTTTTGCAATTGTGATAACCAAATTTGATTAGGCATTTTGACTGGGAATTAGGGACTGTGGATTATGGATCGGGCTAATACAAGCAAATTTTCCCACTTACTAGTCCTTATTCCCTAATACAAGCGTGACATAGTAACCGCGATGGCTCTCAAACTTGCTTCTTGTATCAAGTTATGAGATATTGTAAACAGCATTAAGTCTATCAAATTACCGTAGTTTAAAATAAATACCTCAGCTTTTGGGGCTAAAGGAGTAATTAAAATGACAATTGCACGACAAAACCCAGCAGAATATTTACCAATTACCATTCATGATTCCAAAAGTATGGAAATAACCAGCTTGTGGAAGCTTGTCCGACTAGGTGCAGTGCAAATAAACGGATTTTGGTGGCGGACAAAGGCATACGGAACGATTTTAGGGGTTATGTTGCTAACCTTGGTAAGCCTGATTTTCCTAAGTATGCATTGGTCTTATCGCAGACTGTCCCCATTTTTCAGCCATCGAGTCATTGACTAGGCTCGTCCTATACATCGCCTAATTTTCCTTCGTTTACATTACTTTAGAAACAGTCTTTAAAAACTCAGCTTAATTCTTCTAGTAGAGGAGAGAGCTAATTAAAAATGCATATACTGCAATTACCAAGCAATAGTTTGATAAGCCCCTAGTTGAAGACCTACTAGGAGCTTTTTTTATTTAATTGATTATCTAGCTCAATGGTGGTACATACTAATGAAAATAGTTGTGATTCAACTCTTCCTTATGGTTATTAATGATTAATTCTGATGGTAGATGGAACGAAATATTAGGATTGATAATATGTATTTGTGAGTAAAAAACGTTTACCCAATTAATAACAATGAATATTCTTGCTTGGATTGTTTTAGGTCTAATTGCTGGTGCGATCGCTAAAGCTATCTACCCCGGTCATCAAGGTGGCGGTATTCTGGGAACAATCTTATTAGGAATGATCGGTGCTTTAGTTGGCGGTAGCTTAGGTGTATTCTTCAATACGGGAACCCTAGCTATAACAGGCACTAGTCTTAGTATTCCGGGTGTTGCGCTGGCAGTTCTTGGTGCAATTGTTGCAGTTTTCCTGTGGAACTTAATAACCCGTCGCAGTGCTGTATAAGAGCAAAAATGCAGACAAGGAGTGAGGGGAATTTAAAAAATCCATTTAACTATTTTGAATTAAATCCAAAAAATAGCGCCAGCCTGTGATTTAGGTGGTGCTATTTTTTGGATATTATATTCCGCAGGTTGGCGATCGCTAATTGGGGATTACTTTCATGCGAGTAGGGACGTTGTTTAGTTTACAGCAGCACCGACTAAACCATTGTGCCTGAGCAAAGCGATCGTACTCGGTTCACGACCCCGGAAAGTTTTAAACACCTCCATTGGATGCTGACCACCACCAAGTGCCAACACTGTATCTCGATAACGCCGACCTGTAGCTTTTATAGCCTCTTCATCTTCTAGCCCCGCTTCTTCAAAAGCGGCAAAAGCATCAGCACTTAGTACCTCGGCCCACTTATAACTGTAATAGCCTGCTGCATAACCACCCTCAAAAATATGTCCAAAAGCACATAAAATTGAATCTTCTGGAAGTGGCGGTAAAACAGTAGTAGTCTTGGCTATGCGATGACGCACATCTGAGGGAGTTTCATTACTACCAGGGCGATAGCGATAATGTAGTTCTAAATCAAGACTGCTCAGGTGGATCTGCCGCAACGTGCCAGATCCACTCATATAATTACGCGCCGCTAGCAGCTTTTGATAATAATGCTCCGGTAGGGCTTCACCAGTTTCGTAATGCTTCGCCATTCCAAAGAAAGTGGTTCGCTCATAACACCAGTTTTCCATAAACTGACTAGGTAGTTCCACTGCATCCCACTCCACATTGTTGATGCCTGCGGCTCCCGTATAGTCAACCTTAGTGAGCATGTGGTGCAATCCATGACCAAACTCATGGAACAAAGTCTCTACTTCATAGAAAGTCATCAAACTAGGTTTACCATCTACGGGAGGACTTTGATTACACACCAAATAAGCTACAGGTAAGCGGATAGCAGTAACACCATTTTCAGTGATTTTGGCGCGATTGATGCACACATCCATCCAAGCACCACCGCGTTTCTCTGCTGGACGGCTATAAGGGTCTAAGTAGAAATAGGCTATGGGAGAACCAGTTTCGTCAGCGATTTGGAAATAACGGACATCTTCATGCCATACTGGCGCTTGACCATCGGCAGAGGTGACAGTAACGCCAAACAGCCGCTTGACTAATCCAAATAAGCCGTCTAACACTTGGGGAAGAGGAAAGTAGGGACGCAATTCTTCAGAGGTAAAGGCAAATTTTGCTTCTCGTTGGCGTTCTGCCCAAAAGCTGATATCCCAGTGTTTTAAATCCTCAGCTTCTGCTGCTCCTTGTGCTGCTGCAAAAGCTTTGAGTTCTGCCAAGTCTTTGACAGCAGCATCATAACTAGCGCGGCGTAGTTCTTCTAATAGGGCGTTGACTGCCTCAACGTTGGGAGCCATTTTACTAGCGAGGCTTAATTGGGCAAAACTTTTAAAGCCTAGTATATCTGCGAGTTCTTGGCGCAACTTCAAAATGCGCTCAATTAAGGGGTTGTTATCCAAATCGCCACTAGAAGCGCGGGTGATATGAGCTTTGTAGAGTTTTTCGCACAAATCTCTACGGGTACTGTGCTGCATGAAAGGGCCATAGCTGGGGAAGTCTAAAGTAATCCGCCAGGGGCCATTTTCTGGTGTGGCATTGCTTTCGCCAGCTGCACGAGCAACTTGGGCTGCTAAACTCACTAAGCTTGGTGGTAAACCGTCAATTTCCGCTTGTGTTGTTAGGGTTAAGCTGAAGGCTTTAGTAGCATCAAGTACATGGTTAGAGAATTTGGTAGAAAGTTCTGCTAACTCCATTTGTATGGCGTTGAAACGTTCTCTTGCCTCTCCTTCTAAGCCAACACCAGAAAGTTCTGCATCTCGAATAGCCGCTTCTACAATGCGCTGTTGGGCTAATTCTAAGGTTGCCCAACTATCACTGCTACGGAGTGCCTTAAAAGCATTATAGATAGGTTTACTTTGACCAAGCTTATTGATAAATTGTACTACTAGTGGCTGTACGATTTCATGAGCTTCACGCAGTTCTGGGCTATTTTTAACACCCATTAAATGATTCACCACCCCCCAACTCCAGGTAAGCCGTTCTGTCAGCTTTTCTAAGGGTTCTACTAAACTACTCCAAGTAGGCTGTACATTAGACTCTAAGGTGGCAAGCTGCTGCTCAAGTTCTGCCAGCAACTCATTGAAGGCTGGTACTACTCGCTCTGGTTTAATCTCTGCAAAGGGAGGTAAACCAGTGCCTTGAAGTAGGGGATTGTCGGAAATAATGGTACTTGCACTCATGGTTTTGTGTGAACTGCGAGGGAATAAAAATCAACAATGATTTTGATTTATATATTTCTAATGTAGCGATCGCAGCGCTAGTTAGTCTTGCCATTATGACAAAAAGGCGAAAAAAGCGAGAATTTCTCACAAAAATATCCCGATACAGCAATTTTGTTTAGTTTGTGAACAATATCTGACGGCGTGACAGCTCCAGAAATATCAAAGCGATCGCCCGCAGAGTGCATTCACTTACCTGAACTTTACCAAAGGCGATGCCTGCGGCGGGCTACGCCAACGCAAAAAATCATAATTAATGTACTATGTCAAACAGGTAGCGCGTCCGCCAGCATGGGCGTTATCCTGAAAGCGCAGTTTCAGCCCAAGAATCCCACACTTTCAAAGCGTGGGAGTGTCAAACTAACTTAATGCGATCGAGCATCCTTGCCGAACCAAAAGGTAGGCTGTATATTTATGATTTTATTTGGCAACTCATCTTTTTACTCGTAAAATCGAAAACAAGATCAAGGTAAGTAGAAAAGAGTCCCTAAATTAATGAATACGTTAATCACTCAGGGTGGAAGAGCTATCACTAAATTTCAGGTGGTAGACCGGATAAATGATATCGTTTGGCAAGCTCACCAAGGTAGCGTTGCTGCGATTATTCAACTATTGAACGAAAAGCTAGCAAAGTCTGGTGTCAGAACTAGAGCCATATTTTCTGATGGTGTCTTACAACTTCTGTGCGAAGCGGCTAGGATAGAGCAACTTGAGCAATCTTCCCTCGTAGAACAAATCCAGCAAATTCTTGATTCCATCGCCCCGCGTCATATTCGGCGAGTCAATGTCAACAGTCGGATTGTTCGGGAACAACAATTATTGTGGTTAAAAGAGATAGATAGCGATCGCGACAACCAATTGCTTTGGTCACAAGAAATTACGTTAATTCAGCCTAATCTTGTAAAGCAATTGATTGCAGATTTCACAGAAGCTCAAGCTGAACTAGGAAAGCCATATTTTCCTAGAACTCAAGTCTCTCGTCCTTTAGTACTTATTAACAAAGAAAAACACAAAAATAAGCCTAAAGCCAAGATATTAGCTGTGACAGGTTTATGCTCGCTGTTGTTGCTTAGTTGGGTTGTTTATGCCCAGTTAGGTAATAATCTGAGCAACTTAATGCAATTACAAACTTCTAAATCTATAACTCCAGAAAATACGAGCGATAGGAAAGTTAAAACACCACTTAGTCCTGCTAAGAATAACCTTTCTGATCCGTCTGATGACCAATTTGCCACAGCCGTGCGAATTGCCAACCAAGCTTCTGCATCTGGTAAAACAGCCACAGTCTCAACTCAGTGGTTAGAGATAGCTGCTAAGTGGCAACGGGCTTCAGATTTAATGAGTAAGGTGCCGCAAAAACACAGCCGTTATCAGGAAGCCAAGATTCGTACTCAACTTTATAAGAAATACAGTGAGGCAGCCCAGAAAGAAGCCGATAAGAGTAAATCTTAGTTTTTTGTAATTAGAAAACTTCGATTACTGAGCAGGCACAATTCCGTAGACATCTATTATCACCATATTGTATACATCATGACTAGTGGCTCAGAATTTCGATTTTTGTACCAAATACTGTTAGGCATAATTAGAAAAAAATCGACCTTATGGTGTTATCAATAAGGTCGATTTAATCAAGCTAATTGATTCGTGGAGTCAATCTAAAATCCAAAATCCAAAATCCAAAATCTCTATGTCCCCTAACTCAAGAGTTCTCCTGTTTCTTGCAGGGAGTGCAAGCGGCGATAAATCCCCTCGTGACGCAAGAGTTCATCGTGGCTACCCACTTCTACAATCTTTCCTTGCTCCAGAACCACAATTTTATCGGCTTCTCGCACTGTACTTAAACGGTGGGCAATAACAATAGTGGTGCAAGTGCCTTGAATCGATCGCATCGCTAGCTGAATTGAACGCTCAGACTCATAATCTAAACTAGAAGTGGCTTCGTCAAAAATCAGTACGTCTGGTTCCACTAACAACGCCCTAGCAATTCCTAACCGTTGTCTTTGTCCTCCAGATAGTCTGACACCTCGTTCTCCCACGACGGTGTAATAACCTTTGGGTAAGTGCTGCACTACTTCATCAACTCTGGCAATTTTACAGGCTTGTTGAACCTGCTCCAAACTAGCATTTGGTCTGCCGTAGGTGAGATTATCCAATATAGTACCGTTAAAAACGTCTACTTCTTGGTGAACGATCGCTAGCCTTCGTCTATACTTACCCACATCCAAAGTGCGAATATCTTGACCATCAATCAGAATTTGACCTTCTTGAGGCTCAAAATATCGCAACAGCAATTTCACTAAAGTAGACTTACCAGAACCGGAACGCCCCACTAATGCCAC
>NZ_DASQZC010000440.1:0-1602 GCF_035638895.1 Nostoc sp.
TTTTTGGGATCTAGCCTAGCTGCTCGCTGATAAACTGCGATCGCACCACCATAATCGCCCGTATCCACTAACCTCCGTCCTTCTTCTAGTAGTTGCTTTAACTCTGGGTTTTTGCTTTGCGCCACTAATACCTGAGCCTGAACCACTGAAGGTATAGTTAAAGAAAAACATCCTAATAGCACCACACTCAGCACAATTGATGTTGGCTTGTACACAGTAAATTTCCTGAAATTTTAGAGGACTTTTTTCTTGTACATTAAAACAAAAATATAGACTTTTGAAAACTGTATTTCTTCGTATTAATTAAAATGTTAATAATTCATTGAGTCTTTCCTTTACATTAGCGCCACATTACAGAGTTTTTACTGAATGATGAAGTGTAAGATATCAAGTTTAGATGAAGTTACTTACATACAAATCACTAGGCTAGCAAAACAACACTTTTTTTCTCAGTAGTTATACGAGCTGTTGATAAAAATTAAATAGGTATCTAGCTTAATTTTAGAAAGCAACCCACCAATTTAAGAAGATTTATTCCTGTTTGTTGTTTTCTGGAACAATTTGCTGACTCTGTATCCAATTGTTCACACTTTTATACTACCCTGTAGGAAGCCCCAATTAAGGCATTTATATCCTTTTTGGACATTACACGATAAGATAAATTTAACAAGCTAAATGTTTTTTCAAATGCTAGTTTTTAGCCAGGAAGTGAGAGTGCAAATGCGATAGCAGTAATTATGTGAGAGCATGTTTATCAAACTTGTATCAATACAAACTAGTTTTGTATGTGAATTTTAATAATAAATATAAACTTATATACAATCTGCGAGGCTAATTTATGATTATAACTACCACTGATGTAATTCAAGGAGCCGTTATTGAGTCATATTTAGGTATTGTCACAGCAGAAGTAGTCTACGGTAGCAATTTCTTGCGGGATTTTCTGGCGGGTATTCGAGATATTATTGGTGGACGCACTGGTAGCTATGAGCGTCTATTTGAGCAGGGCCAACGCAAAGCATTAGAAGAGTTAGAACAACGAGCACAACGTTTAGGAGCAAATGCTGTGATTGGGATTGAAATTGATACTGGCACGATCAATCTTGACCAGTCAGGAGTTCTTTTGCTGATTACTGCCACAGGTACTGCTGTGAAGATGCGTTAATTTTTTGTTGGCTGTCTAATTACTTTATTAGGATTTTTTAATAAGGATTACAAAGTTTTGTATTAAGTCTAATTTTTTCAAAATCCAAGATTGATTTTTGTAGCAAGTTAATAAGTGCATTTTAACTTAATAATTTATCTATAAAAGCTCTAAACAATCATTAAATAATTAATAAATAAATACAGAGTTTTATTAAAAATTGTTAAAGACGTTTGTTTTTTCTCACTAAAGATAGATTCATTAAATATTTCTATTGATAGATACTAAAGCAGATGATTTGGTTATTTAATCTTAAGCATAAACATGAATATACCTGAGCAGCAACTTTGCTGAAACAGCACTGGAGAACATAAGCTATGTCATACGTAAATCGGACAGGTAATGAAGGTATTGCTACTGAGCCTGTGGTAGCAGGCAGAGTAGCTGAGTATCATGAT
>NZ_DASQZC010000441.1:0-16763 GCF_035638895.1 Nostoc sp.
ATACGGTTGTTGGTGCTGGTGATCCACTCACAGAATCTATCCCATACGTTGGCGCTTGAGCGCTGTTGTAAGGTTGTTGTCATGGTTTTATAAGTGCGGTTAGTTATTTTATAATCAGGCTCGTTTGTTCTTGCCTGTGAAACTACTTTACAATGCTTTACAAAATTTAATCAAGTTTTATCACTTCAGTAAACCTGATATACGTTATTACTTTTTCTTATATAATAGGTTTATGCTGGTGTCAGCGCCCAAAAGATAAAGTTGAGATCAATTACTACCAAAATTAGGAGGAGAGGTGTGAGATGACAATTACTCTAAATCACACCATAGTGCCCGCACATAATAAAGAGGCATCGGCGAGGTTCTTTGCAAAGATTTTTGGTTTAGAGGTCAAGGTTCCCGTTAGTCACTTCGCTGCTGTACATATAAATGATTCACTGACGCTCGACTTCGCCGACGCTGAAGCGTTCGAGCAACATCATTATGCGTTCCATTTGACATACTCCCCGGCGTGAACGCACGGGGATTCTTGACACATCATTTCAACTTGCTACCGAGGTAGTCTTAGAGTCGATCCGTGTCCGTTTAGAGTCGTGGCAATGCCCTATCCCGACTTTGTTTATATTTCTAGCAGCATTCTCATCTCTATCCTGCTCAATCCCGCAATTTAAGCACAAGACAGAACGAATAGATAAATCAATCTTGCCCCATCGATACCCACAACAAGAACAAGTTTGGCTAGTGGGTTCCCATCTGTTAATTACTCTGAAATCTCGACTAAGCTTTTCAGATTTAGCTTCACAAAATACCCGGAATTCTCGCCAACCTTGCAAACTAATAGCTCGCGCAAGTTTGCGATTTTTAACCATGCCTGACACATTTAAGTCTTCCAAAATGATGGCTTGGTTTTCGCTTACCACAATGGTAGATAACTTGTGCAAGAAGTCTTTACGAGTATCAGCTATCTTGTTGTGAAGCTTTGCAATTTTGATACGAGTCTTGACTCTGCGCTTTGAGTCTTTCTGTTGACGAGATAGTTTTTTTTGTAGTTTGCGAATTTTGCGGTCTTGCTTAGAGTAATTAGGACTTACAGCTTTTTCACCATTACTCATTACAGCAAAAGTTTTTATTCCCAAATCAACACCAATGCTTTGACTCTTAACATCAATATGAATAGGCTCAACTTCTACAACAAAACTGAGAAAATAGCGGTTAGCACAATCTTTGATTACTGTTACTGAGCTAGGCGTTGATGGAAGCTCTCTAGACCAGATTGGACTAACCTCACCAATCTTAGCAAGATAAACTTTTTTCCCTTTAATAGAGAATCCACCAATTCTAAATCTTGCTGATTGCTGGTTTGTCTTTTTCTTGAATTTTGGACTACCTACTTTTTTACCTTTTCGCTTACCTTTTAAAGAATCAAAAAAGTTTTTGTATGCAATGCCCAAATCAGCAACCGACTGTTGTAGTGGAATATTAGAAACTTCAGACAACCATTCACGCTCAACAGTTTTCTTCGCTTTGGTAATTACTAACTTTTGCAAATCGTTGTTGCTTGGCAGTTTCTCCGATTGTTTACATAAAGCAAGAGCATCATTCCAAACTACCCGTACACAACCAAACAATTGAGCCAAGCTCTTTTGTTGTTGATCTGTTGGGTAAATTCGGTACTGATATCTGGCTTTCATTGCTTTTCTTTTAATCCTGCTATTATTGTATATCATATCGACATACAAATACAATGAATAAAAGTGTATTTTTTCGACTAACAGAAGAAGAACTAGCACATCTTGAAGAGTACTGCGAATCGTCTGGGAGGACAAAATCTGATGTGCTTAGAGATTTGATCAGGAAATTAAAAATTAATAAAAAGCCGTCCTAGAAAGACGGGGCTTGTATCCCATCTTTTCGGTCACAACTTAGAATTGTTGACCCGTGCATAGATTTTTGACATCAAGTCAATGCATTACTTCTTTACTAAAAAATATGCTGTAGCGTATTCCGGCAATTGGCTGATATTTTGCCTAAATTCTTTTTGACTCTTAAAAATACCTGCCAAAAAATCGAGTTGATAAAGATTGGGTAAAAAAGCTCCCCCTGTATCAGCCATAACCCCCATTTGCAGATGTTTGCGGCCACCTTTAGTATGCTCAATAATAATCACTCTACCTAAACCAATATTCAGCACATCTCCAGCAAAGGTTACTCCTGGTTTAATAGAAATTTTTGCATCTATTTTGTATCCATAGCCTTTAATGCCATCAACCTCTCTAAAATACCAATAACGCTTTTGCGCTGTCGCCTTTAATCCGCGAATATAAGACATTCCATTATTTCTATCTACATTAAAAAATGCCCTATAACCATCTGGAAAGTTAATTAGGATGGTTCCTTGCATCAATGCTTCTTCTAACCCAGTTCTAGTTAAATAAGCGAGACTTTTAACTTTTCCAAATTCTTTTCCGCCTGGTTCATAAATACCAGACAAAACATCCTGCTTTGTGTATTTGGTGTAGAAAGCATTTTTATTAGAATTATCTTTTAAACTATAAATTGGTGTATTAAAAGTAGAATTTTTTTTGCGAGAGCCGGAGTGAGTAAATACTGCATATTTGGTAATTCTTAATTGCTTTTGTTTTTTGTCTTTTGGATTATATGCAGTCCATTTAATAACTCGGAAATTGGAATTGATAAACTTGGGGTCTTGTAAACGAGTAGCTCGATTATTAGCAATATCCTCCTTTAAGACAGCAATCATGAAATCTAAGGTCTTGAGGACATCTCGCACAGTAACCCCTTGAGTAGCAAGAATTCCTGTACGCAGAATATCTGGGTCTTGTGAACTATAATTTTGAAAATATTTTCTAGTATTAACAAGAACGGTTAATAAATCTTTTTGATTGAAGTTTACCTTACTACTCGGCAGTTTAACTGGAGTAATAACCTGGCTACCATTAATCTTAAATTTGTATTTTTTGAACTCATCGACAACTGGATAGGGCGCAGATGCGGCTAACAAATTATGTTGAGATGAAAAGACATTTTGCTTGCCGATAATCTCATCAGATGTTTGTTGAGTGATTAAAGAATTTTTCAATCTCGAATCAAGTTTCTGATCAACTTGATTTGAAGTGAAAGAAATTTGTGATTCAAGTGGGTTAAAATTCTCTTGCTGAGTAAAAAACTGATCTTGTTGGGCTAGCTGTTTAGTTTTTGACTGAGTGTATAGATGGCTACTGGCTAAACCGACAATCAATAAGGCAGCACAACCTATTGTGAAGCGAAATTTTTGGTTGGATAAGATATTCATAAATGGGAAAATAAATTTTTAATGCTAAATAATCAAGGTTATGTTTCTATCACTTCACGCACTAACTGCGCCAACTTATCAGCACTATCGGGAACTGCGATCGCATGAGCTTTTTCTCCCATCTTTGCTAATTCATCTGGTGATTGCAACAAATTCAACACATTACTTTGCAATATTTGTGCCGTCAACTCCGATTGCTTCAGTGTTAACGCCGCACCCGATGAAGTAAATACGTCTGCATTATAAGATTGATGGTCTTCGGCAGCAAAGGGGTAAGGAATCAAAATTGCTGGCGTTCCACACACTGCTAATTCTGTCAAGCTACCAGCACCAGAACGACTAATGGCTAGAGTAGCTCGTTGCAACAATGCTGCCATATTATTGTAAAAAGGTAAGACTATGTATTGTGGATGTTTGAGACTATCTGCTTCCTCGTCGCGATCGCCAGTTAAATGTACTACATAAGTACCAGCATCAAACCAAGCGTTTGCAGATTCACGCACCAACTTATTAACCGCAACTGCGCCCTGGCTACCACCAAATACGACAATTAAAGGAACACCTTCAGGAATAGCTAAATCTAGGGGTGCATGAATTGCCCCATCCAAGAATTGCGCCCTTACAGGAGTACCAACACAGACAGTTTTAGCACGAGGCAAATACTTAGCAGCTACTTCAAATCCCAAGGCTACTGCGCTACACCAAGGGCCAAAAAAGCGAGTTACTTTACCTGGTATTGCGTTAGATTCGTGAAAAACCACGGGTAAACCGAGGGAACGCGCCGCAATGACGGCTGGCCCGGCAATGTAACCCCCTGTGGTAAACACCCCTTGAAAATTTCCCTGCTTTAAAATTCGTCTGACTTCTATAATCGAACCAGCCAGTTTACCCAAAATGCGAATCGAGGAGAGTCCAAACCCTTGCTGAAACCCTTCAACTGCAATAGTATTCAAGGGATACTCTTTAGGGACAAGTTCAGTTTCTAGCCGATTGGGTACTCCCAGCCATTCGATTTGATAATCTGGCAATTTTTGTGCCAGTGCGATCGCTGGAAACAAATGTCCACCAGTCCCACTGGCAGCTATTAATAATCGTATCGGTGCGTTTGCCATCAAACCTCTACCGTTTAGCGTCTAGCTTAACTAAGATAAAACAATTTCCTTACTTTCTCTCATCAAATCAGTAAACTCTTAACCAATGACAAAAATTATTACCGCTTTATTGAGACGGCAACTCAGATTTCCAGCTAGTATCTGGCTAGTTTCATTCCTGCTAACCCTTGGTTTAACAAGTGGTTGGCAACGCACTCAAGCGGCTACACCACAACAGTTAGTCCAAGCTGGTACAGCTCAAAATGCACCAGCCGATGTGAAAAACCTGTTGACACAAGTTGATGCAGCCGCTAATCGGGGCGATGTCAAAGGGGTGTTGCAATTCTACAGCCCTAATTTTACTCATGGCGATGGATTAAACCTGCAAACCCTGCAAAAGTCTTTGACTTCACTTTGGCAACGATATCCCAAATTGCAATACATTACAAAACTGCTATCTTCAAAACCTGAAGGCAATGCAATTATTGCGGAAACTGAAACGAAGATAACTGGTTTACCTTCCGCTAACAATAATAATTCGACTCTCAATGCCACGATTAAATCACGTCAGCGCATTGCAGGCGGAAAAATAGTCCGCCAAGACATTTTGTCAGAACGCACCCAACTTACTTCTGGCAACAAGCCGCCCCAAATTGATGTTAAATTACCACAGCAGGTGGTGGTTGGTCAAAAGTATAGTTTTGATGCGATCGTTCAAGAGCCACTTGGTGATGATTTTCTACTAGGAACCGCGCTAGAGGAACCCATACAAGCAGATAAATTTCTCAACCCCACATCCGTGGATCTGGAATTACTGACATCTGGCGGACTGTTTAAAACCGCACAAGCACCATCTATCCCTGGTAGCCAGTGGGTTTCTGCTGTCATCCTGCGGGGTAATGGGATGACGATGGTAACTCAGCGCCTGCGAGTGGTGAAGAAGTAGAGACGCGATTAATCGCGTCTCTACAGGAGTTAGTGCGCTACGCTACGGCTAGCGTACTAAAAATCTGCATGGTGCGTTACCTTTAAATTCGCTTGAGATAATCTAGATTTATACTAAAGCCTTTCATTAGTAGCGATATGTCTCTAAATGAACTGCTACCTGCTGTCGAGCAACTATCACACCAAAACAAGTTACGCCTCATCCATTTTCTGCTCCTAGCAGTAGCGAAGGAAGAGGGCTGTAATTTAGAGTTTACAGAGTCTGCAAATATTATAAATCAAGAAGATTTACTGCTCAAACAACTGGCATCAACGGTCGCGGTTGTATGGTCTCCCCATGAGGCGTATGAAGCGGCCCAAACATTATCAAACCTTCTTGAGTCAGTGAAAAAAGAGGGCGATGCTTGAGGGTAAGAGATTTTCTTTCATCGAGCGAAGCAATAGCCTTGGGCTTTCTAGCACCATGCCGTACTTACCACTGACGTTAACCGACAAAACCTGCTCTGTGGAAGTTATGACTTTGCTAGATACAGGTGCAAGCGTTAATGTTTTGCCTTACGAAGTCGGACTGCAACTGGGAGCAGTCTGGGAAGAACAGACAGTCCTAGTCCAGTTAAGCGGAAATCTGGCTTGTCTGGAAGCACGCGGCTTAGTTCTATCAGCTAAAGTTGCTGAGTTTTCGCCCGTCCTCCTCGCGTTTGCATGGACAGAATCAAGAGAAGCTCCTTTGATTCTAGGACAGATGAATTTCTTTGCAGAGTTTGATGTCTGTTTTTACCGCTTAGATTTAGCTTTCGAGTTACGTCCAAGAAAAAATAAATATTAATAGCTGAGAAAATTATGTCTGTACTCAGTAACTTGCTAAATTGCTAAATTGTGTATTTAAATTAACACTGGACTATTGACTTTTTTTTCAATGACTTCACTACAAAATCAAATCATTTTAATAACTGGTGCAAGTAGTGGTATTGGTACTGCTTGCGCGAGAATCTTTGCTGGTGCGGGTGCAAAACTAATCCTAGCGGCACGACGGCTAGAACGTTTGCAGCAGCTAGCAGATACTCTCGTTAAAGAATTTGGTATTGAAATTCATTTGTTACAGCTAGATGTGCGCGATCGCAATGCTGTAGAAAAAGCCATTTCTACTCTACCGTCTGCCTGGTCTAACATCGACATTCTCATCAACAATGCTGGTCTAAGTCGTGGTTTAGACAAGTTGCACGAAGGCAGCTTTCAAGATTGGGAAGACATGATTGATACTAACGTTAAGGGTTTACTTTACGTGTCCCGCTATGTCGTTCCGGGAATGGTGAGTCGCGATCGCGGTCATGTGGTAAATTTAGGTTCCATTGCTGGACATCAAACCTATCCCGGTGGCAATGTCTACTGTGCTACCAAAGCTGCTGTGAGGGCAATTTCTGAAGGTTTAAAACAAGACCTGTTGGGAACGCGGGTACGTGTAACTTCCGTTGACCCTGGTATGGTAGAAACGGAATTTAGCAATGTGCGCTTTCACGGAGATGCTGAACGCGCCAACAAAGTCTACCAAGGAGTTAAGCCTCTGACCGCAGATGATGTGGCTGATGTGATATTTTTTTGTGTGACGCGATCGCCCCATGTCAATATTAATGAAGTTGTGCTGATGCCTGTTGACCAAGCTAGCGCTACTCTAGTTAATCGGCGAACATAAGGAATAATTAAGCGGTCTTAAAAAATCGAATAATTTCGCGGACATGATCGAGAAATTGCCCGTCGGTGGAAAGTTGCGCGATCGCAGTTCGTGCTTCTCTTGCCAAACGCTCATGTTCGGTTTGATTTGTCGCCCGTAATTCTTCCAAGTTAGCAGCAATTCTGGCTAAATCTTTGCGAGTTTCTTCGGCAAAGCGTTGTTGAGTTGCGGGTAATGAATAAGATTGTTCAGGATTGAGTTGCTCCTCGAATGACTGGATTTTTTGTTCCAATATGGAGAAGCGATCGCGCAGTTCAACAATATCTTCGCGGGGATACTTCCATTCTTGGCGAATCATCGCTAACCGCGCATATAAATACTCATAAGCTCGAATCGCTGGACGCAGAATTGTTAATAACAAAGCTGCACCAGAACTTATATATCCAACTGTACTAATACCAGTGGTAGCAAGAGCATAAAGACCAACGGCTGAGAATAAGTGTAAAGCAATAGCAACCCAGAGCGATCGCTTTGCCAACACTGTGACATAGTTTACTTGTTTCTCATCGACTGGAATTTTTTTCTCTTTAGATTGTGCTGCTTCTGCTAAGACTTCTTTAGCTTGAAAATGCACATTCCACGGGACGGTAACAATTACCAACAGCCACCAAAAGCTTGCACCACCAATTACCCAATCAAGAAAGTTACCAGCAGGAATGTGCAACCATTGCAGTAAGCCAAAAGCTGTTAGCACCACAATCACAATTCCAGCAATGGAACTGATGAAAAAGTTGATATACATTTTGCCCTGTCTCCAGTGAAACTATACCTCGATCATGACTATGCCGCAGCAGTTATACGGAAATGATTGTGATGGTTTTTCTATTTGCACACACCAGTTTTTCAATGAAGTAGCTACACCAATTAGGTTAATTCTCTTTGCTACCCTTTTAACAAAAGTAGCAATAAACGCGATTGTGATGGTTTTTTTAGTTGCACATATATAAATAAAATGAACCACTTTCAAGGTTTGAGTCTTTTTTGTGCCTCAAAAATGTTTAAGTCCCGGTAGTAAAATCTTCTAAGAACACATTTTGTAGTATAAAGGTAATATATCTATAACTTTTATTCTTTCGTGACAAGCTTGTGCCAAATTTGACTTGATTGCACTAAAAGGACAGTAGCGATGAAAAAAGTAGCGGTGTTTGGCAATACTGGAGGCGGAAAATCAACTCTAAGCAAGAGATTATCTCAAATTACTGGTTTGCCACTTCACGTCTTGGACAAGATTCAATATCAATCAGGAGGCACAGAGGTTCCACATGAAGACTATAAGCACGCCCATCAGCAAATTCTAGTTACTGACCGATGGATTATTGATGGGTTTGGTTGCATGGAAACTCTCTGGCTACGACTTGACGAGGCAGATACTCTGGTTTTTGTCGATTTACCGCTATATGTGCATGGATGGTGGGTAACTAAACGACTAATCACAGGTTACTTTAAACCGCCAGAAGGGTGGCCCTCCAATAGTCCAATATTAAAGAGTTCACTTAGTAGCTGCCGCGTGCTTTGGTTGTGTGACAAATATTTAACCCCAAAATATCGTGAGTATATCGAGCAGGCTAAAAGCATCAAAAATGTTTATCACATTCGCTCGACTAAACAAATTTCGCAATTTTTTGAGTTAATTGATGCAGGAGAGTAACTTTATTGCTTATTTACTGCTCCTCGTCTCTATTGGATGAGATAGCTACGCCAAATTGATTGAGTATCTTTACTACCCTTTTCTGGAAGTAACAATCGCCAGGTTTTACCTTCTTGCTGAATTTGCAGGTAAACATCAAAAGGTTTTTTTGGTTGCGTCAAGCGCCGTTTTGGTAGCTTTAGAATTAAGTCGTAGGTTCCCCGAACGTGGAAAGCTGGTAAATTTTCAATCGTTAGGGGTTGTTCTTGGGTAATTGATAGCCGCTTGATTTCAAATCCTTGAAAATCTAGATCCAACTGCTGGCTAAGTTTTTGTTGAGTTTGCTCTAGCCCAAGTGCGATCGCTTTTTGCACTAACTCGCTAGTCGGTAGCAGTCCAATACTGCCACAAGCTGTCACTAGCACCAGCAATATTGCTATCAAAACTAAGCGCACTATGTTATTCACTGTCTGATCTGCTACTTTTATCCTTATTAAGTTTAACCGGACACACTGCTGCTTTTTCAGCGATGAGTAACTCCTTTTCTTTTCAGCAATATCATTTTTTAAGCACGTTCTTGAACCTCACCCCCAACCCCTCTCCTTGCTAAGGCTATCGTGTACACACAAATGCTTGCCGCAGCCATATCTTTAAATCTTGCACTGCGTTTCTATCCCGCCTTGGAATGAATTACGAGTCTGATAACTAAAGTCCACTCAAGTGGACTAAATGATCAATTCAGTCCACTTGAGTGGACTTCAGCTAAGCTGTTACGCAGCTAGATTGTATAATATTAAATTAATTACTTAATTTAGTGTCAGCCATCTATGCCAGCAAAAAATCATCTTTCTGAACAGTTTTTAATAGCAAAGCCCAAAATAAGAATTTAGGCATCTTCAAGTTCAAATTGAGCCACCGTAACGGCGTTAAAAGCGAAAGCCAAAACTAATGGCATCGGCGACTGAAGCCAAAAGGTAAAAAGAACAGCTAGGATTGTGCCAATTACTGCGGACATCGACCACAATCGTTCTTCAAAAGTCAATCCCTTTTCGGCTTTAATCACTCTGAGAACGTGAACTGGAATTGGTTCCGGCATTACCCCACCCGGAGGGAAAGCCCAGAAGTTATTACGTCGCTCGACAAACAAATCTGTCCAGCCATTTTCTTGGCACCATGTTTCAATCCATTGAAGTGAGTAATGATTCATCATCGGGTTTGGGAGTTCGGTTTGGGGAAGTTGTGTACTTGGTGAATGTAAACTCTTGGAGATTCCTGAACAACTAACTAATCGCTATAAAATTAACGCTAATTATCCAACTTTTAAGCTTTGTTAAGCAGTTGAGACGCATATAATTACGCTCAAACCTTGCTTTCATTAATTAAAACACTAACAGTTGATAGCGGCTGTTGAATTTAAAAGACAATAAACTTTACTTGAGACATTGAAAATCAAGAATTGTAAATAAGCTCATGAGTATTACTGCTTAAGAAAACTCTTTATATCCTGAAATTCAAATTTAAGAATAAATAATTGTAAACAAATCCACGAGCGTAGGCTCAGTTAAAAGAATTGCGGGTAAGGGCAAAAGGTAAATTTTTAATTAATTTTCTTTCTCAAGAAAGATGATTTAAATTTATATACCTCTGTGAGGGTAAATAAAATCAAAGTGAAGCCAGGAGTAAAATATCTAAATAAATAAAAACTTACTTGATTTAAATCAAATATATGTTGAGTATACTTTGGGGTATTGTTGTTGTACTGATTGCTTTTTGGGGATTAGGACTGGCACTTCATATTGCCGGAAATTTAATTCATGCGGTGTTGCTTATAGCGATTGCCGTTGCTATATATAATTTTTTCAAAGCGCGTGATGTGTAAATATAGTGGTTCCCAATTTGCTAAGGTAGGTTTTCAAAGTTACTAACCTTGTTAAAGAAGATTTGATTGTACCTAAGCTGCTTAGGAAACGCTATATTGCCGTCTAGCTACTAAAGGTGAGAAGCGATGTCTACCACAGGCTACGCATCCACCCTTTTTGCGTTACAAAATATTAAGCTAGGCAAATACACGTTTCCCAAGTCCAGTAGCAAGGCTGGAAGTCTCAATTAAAATGATTCAGTCTTGCTAATATTCAAATGCGGTAATTAAATGCAGCGATTAGACACAAAATTAGCTCTCAATATGTTATGGCGGCAGGGGTTGGCGTTCCTTCTAGGAATTATTGTATGGTGCGTGGCTGATCCCGTACTGGCAGTAGACTGGACTCATCCGCTTTCATTTAGCAATGCAGAGTTGTCAAGGCGTGATTTTTCTGGTGACAGCTTGCAAGCTGCGGAGTTTTCTAACGCCAATATGGAACTGGCTAACTTTTCTAACGCTGACTTGCGGGGAGCAGTTATGAGTGCTTCGGTGATGACAAATGCAAATCTCCACGGAGCAGATTTAACTAATGCAATGGTTGATCAGGTAAACTTAACTAAGGCAGATTTGAGCGATGCAGTTTTCAAAGAAGCTCTTTTGCTCCGCGCCATATTTAATGATGTGAATATAGACGGTGCAGATTTTACAGATGCAATTTTGGATAGAGCGCAAATCAAAGAACTGTGCGGTAAAGCCAGTGGTGTGAATTCCAAAACAGGCGTGCAAACTCGTGATTCTCTAGGATGTCAATGAAACGTGTTGGTGTAATTGGTGGCGGACAACTTGCCTGGATGATGGCGGATGCAGCACAGAAGCTAGGAGTAGAATTGGTAATACAAACTCCTAGCCAAGACGATCCGGCCGTGTCAATTGCTAAAAAAACTGTTTTCGCCCCAGTTGATGACGCAACTGCTACGGAAATATTAGCTCAAAAATGCGATGTTATCACTTTTGAAAACGAATTTGTTAACTTAGATGCTTTATCTGTTTTAGCACACCAAGGCGTTTGTTTTCGTCCCAGATTAGAAGCTTTAGCTCCTCTTTTAGATAAATATCATCAGCGTTGCTATTTACGCGACTTGGGCTTACCTGTTCCCCAATTTTTAGCCCTTGACGAGGTAGAAAATCTCAAATCCAAAATAGAATATCTAGGTTTTCCAGTAGTCTTAAAGTCGCGCCGCCACGGTTACGATGGTCAAGGTACTTTCATAATTCAGGATTTTGCTAATTTAGAGCAAAAGCTAAGTGATGAAACCACAACAAAAACTTTAAATCAATCACTTTTCTTGTTAGAAAAATTTATTCCTTTTGAAAGAGAACTAGCAATAATTGCAGCTCGTTCTGTAGAGGGAGAAATTGTAACTTATCCTGTGGTAGAAACCCAACAAGAACAACAAGTGTGTCGGCGGGTAATTGCACCTGCTGAGATTACACCCAATCAAGTAGCAGAAATCCAAGCGATCGCACATACTCTATTAAATAGCCTAGAAGTAGTGGGCATTTTTGGAATTGAGCTATTTCTGGCTACTAATGGCAAAATCCTGGTAAATGAAATTGCACCCCGTACCCACAATTCTGGGCATTTTTCTATTGACGCCTGTGAAACTTCGCAGTTTGAGCAGCACCTGAGAGCTGTTTGTGGTTTACCTTTAGGAAATCCGACTTTGCAGTGCGCCAGCGCTGTGATGGTGAACCTACTGGGGTATGAAAACTCTCACAGCGACTACCAAAGCCAGCGTCAACAAATAGCAGAGATTCCCCAGGCGCACGTTCACTGGTATGGCAAGACAGAATCACGTTCTGGGCGGAAGTTGGGACATGTTACCGTTTTGCTGGATAATCAGAATCGAGAGCAAGCGATCGCGATCGCCCACAACATAGAATCTATCTGGTATCCCAGGTAAATTTTTTAGAAACTTTCGATGTTGAACACACAACATCTTTTTGAAAGCTATAATGAGTGAAGTTGACTACGACGTTGGTGACTGCCATCAAGTTTTTTGATCTATGCCTTTAATGACAAGGGAATCAACTGTTCTCGTGGCAGTATACCGGGCATGTACCCGGAAACTTTAAACGAGGAATTTAGGTTCCCACCTGGATAAACCCAGGTCATAAACTTAGGTAAAACGGCGTCGCGGTGAACTTAAAATTATTAGCTCCTAAAGTCAGTTAGAACTTAGGAGCTTTAATTATTTGGTATTAAAGAACAGGGAAAGAATTTTGGAAGTTGCTAAATCATCTCGCAAATATGCAACGCCAATTGTTTAAATCAGTATTACTTATGTGACAAATAAGTAAATCTAAACTAAAAACCTGAAACAACGCAGATTCAGCATTTTGGCTAGATTAATCAAAAAAATTTAATTAGAAATTACTAATATCTGGAAATAAAAACAAAATCTGTATAACTTGATTCTAAATTAGGTATCGTTCAGAGTTAAGATGACAAAATTATCTGAAATTGTGGTTAAAGCTACAGAAAATTGTCACAACAACTAACTAATACAGTATTTCCAGCCTCGGTCTTCCGATTAGACAGTGGTTTAACTTTTATTCATCAAGAGATTCCCACTACCCCTGTAGTTGTGGCGGATGTTTGGGTGCGTGCTGGAGCAAGCCTAGAGCCAGAACCGTGGTTTGGCATGGCGCACTTTTTAGAACACATGATTTTTAAAGGTACGGCGACGCTACCCCCTGGAATGTTCGATTCCAAAGTTGAAAATCGGGGAGGCGTGAGTAATGCGGCGACAAGCTATGATTATGCTCATTATACTCTCACCACAGCTGCCCCTTATTTAAAAGATACTCTGCCCTACTTGGGAGAACTACTGCTCAATGCGGCAATTCCAGAAGATGAATTTAGCCGCGAACGAGACGTAGTGCTAGAGGAAATTCGCTCTTGTCAAGATGATTCTGACTGGATAGGCTTTCAAACGCTGATTCAAAGCATCTATCCGCATCACCCTTACGGACGTTCGGTGTTGGGTACTGAGCAAGAACTAATGCAGCAATCGCCAGAAGCAATGCGCTGTTTTCACCGCACTCACTATCAGCCGGAAAACATGACGGTGGTAATTGCAGGAGGTATAGCCCAGCAACCAGCTTGGGAAATGGTAAATAGTTCATTTGCTGATTTTGCTGAACGCTCGAATTGTCCGCAGTTTGAGAAAGTGACAAAGCCAGTAATAACGGGTATTCATCGTCAAGAACTGTATTTACCACGCATAGAACAAGCGCGATTATTGATGGCGTGGCTGGTTCCTGGAGTAGAAGAAATGCGCGCTGGCTTTGGTTTAGATTTATTGTCAGTGTTATTGGCAGAAGGGCGGACTTCGCGTTTAGTGCGTGATTTACGAGAAGATTTGCAATTGGTACAGGGGATTTACAGTAGTTTTTCTCTACAACGGGAATCGAGTTTATTTACAATTACTGCCTGGTTGGAACCAGAAAACCTGGAGGAAGTTGAGTCCTTAATTTGCGCTCATTTGGATGATTTGCAGACTACAGGAATTAGCGAACAGGAACTTGCTCGTACACGCAGACTGCTATGTAATGAGTATGCGTTTTCTACCGAAACGCCAAATCAGCTTACAGGGCTTTATGGGTATTACAATACCATCGCCCAAGCTGAATTAGCTGTGACATATCCCCAGCAGATTCAGTCTTTTGATGCCAAAGAACTGCAAAAACTAGCTAAACAATATCTCTCGCTTGAAAATTACGCAGTTACTGTACTTAAACCGTGTTAGTTATAGGGCATTGGGCAGGGGGTATTAGTTTTTGACAAAGGACAAATGACAAATAACAAAGGACAAACAATAAATGACAACCTTGCTGCAAAAATCGCCTATCCATCGTACTGTATTGAACAATGGCATTGTAGTGCTGGTGGCAGAAAATCCTGCTGCGGATATTATTGCGGCGCGAATTTTTGTGCGTGCTGGTAGTTGTAACGAAAACCGCGAGCAAGCAGGGTTGGCACATTTGCTTTCAGCAGTGATGACAAAGGGATGCGATGGTCTTTCTAGTTTGGAAATTGCAGAAAAAGTCGAGTCTGTAGGAGCGAGTTTGAGTGCAGATGCTGGCACGGATTATTTTCTGCTATCTTTCAAAACTGTAACATCCGATTTTGGGGAAATTTTAACATTAGCAGGGCGGATTTTGCGATCGCCTACTTTTCCCGAAACTCAAGTGGAACTAGAACGGCGTTTAGCACTCCAGGATATTCGTTCCCAAAAAGAGCAACCGTTCAATGTCGCCTTTGAACAAATGCGGCAGGTAATGTACCAAAATCATCCATACTCCATGTCAGTGCTGGGAGATGAAACCACCATGAGTAGCTTAACTCGTGCGGATTTAGTGGAGTATCACCAAACTTATTTCCGTCCAGATAATGTAGTAATTAGTATTGCTGGTAGAGTCACAGCCACAGATGCAGCCGTGTTGGTGGAAGAAGTTTTTGCTGATTGGCAAGCGCCAGCCCAAGCACTACCAATATTGAATTTACCTGAGATTAAGGTGGAACCACAGGTAAGGCTGAAGCCAATACAAACACAACAATCAATCGTGATGCTTGGTTATTTGGGAACATCAGTGAGTTCTGTTGATTACGCCGCACTGAAGTTACTGTGTACCTACTTGGGAAATGGGCTTTCTAGTCGCTTGTTTGTCGAATTGCGGGAAAAGCGCGGTTTAGCTTACGAAGTATCCGCCTTTTACTCCACAAGGCTATTTCCAGCCTCATTTGTGGTTTACATGGGTACAGCACCAGAAAATACCAGCATTGCTCTTGAAGGGCTGCGTACAGAAGTAGATTTATTGTCTACCGCCGAAGTATCCGAAAGCGCACTCAAAGCTGCTAAAAACAAGATTTTGGGACAGTACGCCTTGGGTAAACAAACGAACGGGCAAATTGCTCAGATATACGGTTGGTATGAAATTTTGGGCTTAGGAATTGATTTTGATACAAAGTTCCAAGAATTGATTGCAGCTGTGAGTGCCCAGGATGCCATCGCCGCAGCTTGTAAGTATTTAAAAGAGCCTTACTTGTCTTTAGTTGGTCAAAAAGAAGCAATTAATCGAGCGATCGCATAACTGAAAATGTAGAATCGTAAAATGCAGCAGCTGTTTTTTAGACCAAGCGGCTGTACCATTAGCATGAGAATATTCTGGGAGTGAATTCCATGCAAAGCAGCCTGACAGCAAGTATTTTGAGTTACTTAAAATTACTAGACCCAACTGTAAATCGCTGTAGGATGGAAAAACGGCCAAAGGGTTGGTGGGCAAAGAGGTCTAAATCTTTATTAGCCATTGAAATACTCTTGTTCTCCACTACGCCTCTAATTATTGCCTCAACGGCTGTAGTATCAATAGCAGCGCCACAAAAAATTGCCCAAGTAAATCCTGGAAATGGCATCAACCGCCCTATCCTCAAAGTTGGTAGCCAAGGCGAACGCGTATCTGAACTTCAAGCAGCTCTGAAACTTTTGGGTTTTTATTCTGGTGTCGTAGATGGTACATATAGTGAAAATACAGCCAGTGCTGTTTCCCAGTTTAAACAAGCTGCTGGTTTGAATCCAGATGGCATTGTGGATGCTAGCACTTGGCAACGACTTTTCCCTAATCAACCAGCAGCAGCATCAACCATCCCTTCATCCCAGCCAAGATTTAACTCAGCTAATAATTTTCCTGTTCCAACCCAGGCTAGCAATGTCACCAACGTTATAAATTCCAATCCTCCAAGACAAGCTGTAACACAAGTTCCAACTAACGCTGAACCAAGACCTACCACCCCGAAAAAACCTGTAACACGAGTTACGACTAGCCCTGAGCCAAGACCTGCTACCCCAAGAAAAACTACAACTTCAAGCACACAAAAAACGCCGAATCGGACTACATCAACTACTCGAAATCCGTCAACTACACGCACTAGACAAACTACTCGAACTCAGCCAAACACAACTACTAAGCGAACCCCTGGTATTCAATACACCTCAGAAGGAATGCCAATTTTGCGTATAGGATTACGTGGTTCTGAAGTTGTTAAGTTGCAACAACAACTGAAAAAGCTTGGTTTCTTGAAAGGCGATGCCGATGGAGACTTTGGCGAGACAACCGAAGCAGCTGTGAAAGCT
>NZ_DASQZC010000442.1:0-1959 GCF_035638895.1 Nostoc sp.
TACCCTCGTATTCAGTACGGAACAGTCCCCGTTTCTGCAAGATGGGAACGACCAAGTTAACGAAGTCATCCAACCCTGTAGGCAAGATGGGCGGCATAATATTAAAACCGTCTGCTGCACCATTGTTGAACCATTCCTCTAGTTGATCGGCAATACTTTCAGGAGTACCAAGTATGGTGCGATGACCTCGTGCAGTAGCTAGAGACAGATACAACTGACGCAGCGTCAGAGTCCCACGAGTAGCCAAATCTCTGACTAGTTTCAGACGACTCTTGTTATTGTTAGTATCACTGGGCAGTTCAGGAGCTAGATCATCTAGAGAATACTTGGATAGATCCACACCCTTGTAATAGTTCTTTAAAATACCCCAAGCTACATCAGGATGAATCAACGATTGCAGAAATTCGTATTTCTCTTGGGCTTCTTCTTCAGTACGCCCAATAATGGGGAAAGCCCCAGGCATGATTTTCAGATCGTCTGGAGAACGCCCATATTGCGCCAACCGACCTTTGACATCAGCATAAAATTCCTGGGCATCGGCTAGGGTTTGATTGGCGGTGAAGATTACCTCAGCAGTACGCGCAGCTAAATCCCGTCCAGCTTCAGAGGCTCCAGCTTGCACAATCACCGGATAACCTTGAGGCGGACGACCAACGTTCAAGGGGCCTTTAACAGAAAAATGTTTACCTTTGTGGTTGAGTATATGTAGTTTATCCTGGTCGAAATAGATGCCAGATTCTCTGTCACGGATAAAAGCATCGTCTTCCCAGCTATCCCACAATCCTTTCACTACTTCCACAAACTCTTCCGCACGCTCATAACGTTGGCTATGTTCCGGGTGATGCTCAAGACCAAAATTAAGTGCGGCATTTTCGTTTCCTGTGGTAACTACATTCCACCCTGCCCGGCCTTTACTTAAATGATCTAGCGAGGCAAACTTACGTGCCAGGGTGTAAGGTTCTTCATAAGTAGTCGAGGCAGTGGAAATAAAGCCAATGTTTCGAGTTACAGAGGACAACGCCGAAAAGAGTGTCACCGGCTCGAAATGGACAAGCTTACCGTTGCGTCTCTGCGTTTGAGGATCGCCACCCCAAACTCCTGGGCTGTCCGCCAGAAAAACTGCATCGAATAAGCCGTGTTCGGCAGTTTGGGTAATTTCTTTGTAATGCTCGAAATTAAAACCTGCATCTATTTGTGCATCTGGATGTCGCCATGCAGAAACATGATGTCCAGTAGCTTGAATAAATGCACCTAAACGAAACTTGCGTGTTTTACTCATCTGCTTTTTTGTGTATAGCTAAATAGCATCCAAATTAATAGACATCTCCATAAATTAGGTTTTCACCTAGACAGGATAAAGGTTTAAGATTCTTTTTCGGAGATGTCTAATGCTTCCAAACTACTTGGATTGTTGCTGTGAGTTCTTCTGTAAAGTGACCAGAAGGCTCAACTGCTAGTAATGCTTCTTTGATATCTGCTTCAAATTCTTCGGCTTTATCACCATAGAAAATTTTCAAAGAGAAGGCTGTGGTGTATAAGTAGCCAAGATAGCTGGAGACTGTCCAAAATTTTTCAAATGGCACTTCATACACTTCTTGGCGGGCAAATTTTGAATTGGCAATTACAACTTCGTGGGGAGGATCAACTGATTTACGAATACCCTGTCCTCGTTGTCCAGTTCGCCGTTCTTCACCTAACCATTTTTTCACTACTTCTATAGCAGCTTGTTTCCAGGGTAAAGAACTTATCCAAGGATTATCACCTGTATTGAGCAGTGCGATCGCACCATTATCTGCCAGCAATTCATAAAGACGTTCTAGTACGAGTTCCCGTTCCATCCAGTGAAAGGCTCTGCCAATGGTAGCTAGTTTAAATACCCCTAAACTAGGGTTAATCAGTTCTGCGCCTTGTTCTAGCCAAGTAATATTATTTGCCCCTACATCTGCTGCTTGGCGTTGC
>NZ_DASQZC010000443.1:0-9059 GCF_035638895.1 Nostoc sp.
GTATTGTTGGGTGGTGCGATCGCGCTCCTCCCGATTTTTGCCAAAGATATTTTACATGTGGGGCCAATGGAATTGGGATATCTACAAGCAGCTCACTCCATCGGTGCTTTGACTATGGCTATCACCCTGGCGTATTTACCACCCTTACGCAAAGCAGGCCCAGCCTTATTATGGTCAGTGGTTGGCTTTGGGGTTGTAACAATTATCTTTGGACTTTCTCGTTCCTTTTGGTTGTCTATGTTAATGCTGACCCTTGGTGGCGCATTAGATAGTATTAGCGTTGTGATTCGCCATACATTAGTTCAAATCAGAACACCAGATCATTTGCGTGGTCGAGTTGCTGCTATTAATAGCGTGTTTATTAGTGCCTCGAATGAATTAGGGGGCTTTGAATCAGGCTTGACTGCTGCTTTATTTGGCCCGGTGATTTCGGTTGTGGGTGGTGGAATTGGCACAATTTTAGTAGTGATTGCTACAGCTATGATTTGGCCAGGAATTCGTAAGTTAGGAGCTTTGCAAGAGTATAAATAAATTTAAATTGGAAGTATTAGATGATGGAGTTTATCCACTCCTAAGTCTTCCATAGATAATAAAAACCCCACCCTATGCAAAAGCTACAAAATTATAATTGTTATCTCTTGCTAGGATGGGATTTTTGTTTAGTGGAAGTTGCATATCGCTTAATTAATAGGTAGACAAACCCAGAGTTTTAGGATTGTGTCTAACTTAATTTTACCAAATGTCATATCATATCCGCTTGATTGCTTATTAAACCCGAAGAACCCCACCCTGCCAAAGCTGTGCTTTGTCTCCCCTCCCCGCCTGCGGGGAGGGGTTGGGGGTGGGGTTCTTTTATTATGGGTAATTTGGCGGACATGATATCACACTAAGCAGTTGGGCTACCACCAATATTTGGTATACTGCCTCCGGTTGGAATACCATACTCAGAAGGATTGAAGCTATCAGCCGTTGGAATACCGTACTTAGAAGGGTCGAAGCTATCAGCCGTTGGGATGCCAGAGCTACCTAAACTAAAGCTGCCTTCTTTTGGAATATCATACTTAGCAGGATCAAAGCTGTCAGCCGTTGGGATGCCATACTTAGCAGAATCGAAGCTGCCTTCTTTGGGAATTCCATATTTATCAAAATCGAAGCTGTCAGCCGTTGGGATGTCAAAAGCGCCTCCAGATCCGAAAGGATCGCTGGGGTTGCTAGCCTGGCTACCACTATTTACGGTATTACCAAAAACAGAATTTGAATCAGATGCCATTAGAGTTAATTCTCCTATTAGGACATAAATTTTGCTTCATTAATAAATATCAAAAAGCACAATTAAGCTTCATCTGTAGCTTTTTTATTGTTTTTTTAATTGCTAACCTTGAGCTTTTCAGACTAAATTACAGAGAATTTTTATGAAACAAAATACTGACCAAAAAACTGTAATTTTTTCTGGTCATGTTAGTAAATATAAAAAAGCTAGCTTATTTTTACAATGAAAAATATTTAGATGCTTGTACCAAATCTTTTGATGCTTATGTCAAATCTTTAGATAATTTTACTAATGCAATTTGCAGGGTAAGATCATGTAAATTGGTATAAATCGGACTTGACAAATGGGCATTATGAGTAAAAAGAAAACAATGCTGTTTTAAAAATTTCAAGGAGCAGATTACTTCTATTGCAATCCAATTTGATTATGTGAAAAAATCTACGTAGGAGCAACGGAAACGTCTCCAGCTCCGCTCCTGAATTCTGAATTATTCTTCAAGTTTAATTTTTAATTTTTTGACGATGGTTAGCAGCTTGTAATAACAGAGATTCGGCAAAAGCGATCGCATCACTTGCAGATTTACCACCAGCTAACTGTGCTAGTTCTTCCCGGCGAGTATTTAAATTCTCTAAGGTAGTAACTCTGACAACGGTACGCTGTTCGGCGTTGTCATTGTTGGCTTTTTTACCTTTGCCTTGATTGATAGTTTGCTTATCTACGCGGAAATGGCGATCGGCCATTGCTGCAACTAAAGGCTGGTGAGTAACACATAATACTTGGTTGCGTTGACTTAGCTGGTGTAATTTTTCAGCGATCGCTTGGGCGACTCTTCCCGAAACGCCGACATCAATTTCATCAAAAACCATTGTCCCAGCCGCATCAACCTGAGAAAAACAAGCTTTCAGCGCCAGTAAAAAGCGGCTCATTTCCCCGCCAGAGGCAACTTCCGTTAAAGGTTGCAGTGGTTCTCCAGGGTTGGAACTAAACATAAAAGTAATTTTATCTGCTCCCATAGCAGTTGGGGGAGCAGGCACTATCTCAACCAAAAATTTTACCTTTTCCATCGCTAGGGGCTTGAGTTCAGCTATCAAACGTGACTCTAAATTAGCAGCCGCCTTACTCCGCAGTTGAGTTAACTGATTACTTGTTTGGGTAAGTTTCTCAAAACACACCTTTTCTTGCTGTTCCAACTTTTCGATAGATTGTTCACTGTCATTAAGTTGGGCTAATTCCCCTTGGATACGTTCGTAATAAGCGATCGCTTCTGTAAGTGTCGGCCCATACTTGCGGCAAATTTGCTTTAATTCCTGAATTCTTTCTTCCACCTCTTCCAATCGGTGCGGATCGGCTTCTAATCCATCCCCATAAGCATTAATCTGCCTTCCCACTTCCATTACCGCAGCTTGCGCGTCCCGCACCAATTCTAATAGGGGTTGCAGTTGGGTATTATATTCCACCATGTCATTTAATATCGCCTCACTGTCTCCCAATAAATCACCTGCGGCGGGAGTTTCATGATCGTTTTGATACAAAGCCTGATAAACCTTGTAACTCATTTGTTGCAAATCGACGACATGATTTAAGCGTTCCCGTTCTTGTCCCAAATGTTCCAATTCATCAGGTTCGCTGAGGTTGGCTGCTCCCAGTTCTTGCACTTGATACGTGAGCAAGTCGAGTTGTTGCAACCGTTCTCGTTCTGATGTCCGGCGTTTTTCTAGTGCTAAATGCGCCTGTTGGTAAACACTGAAGCCCGTGGCGACTTTATGGCGCTGCTGCATTAGAGAGTCACCGCCATATAAATCCAACCAGTCCCGGACTTGGGCAGATTGTCCCACTTGTACAGTTTGACCTTGGGCTGTGATTTCCACCAAGCGATCGCGCATTCCTCCCATAATCTGCCGATTGACCAATACGCCATTCACCCGCGATCGACTGCGGATATTACTACCAGTGGCTGTGATTTCTCGGCTAATAACTACGGAATTTTCATCAAGCAAATCTATTTCTTGTTCAGTTAACCAAGCGGCTAGGGGGGCGTTTGAGGTGAAAGTAGCTTCTACCATCGCCCGACTTGTCCCCGTGCGAATGACTCGACTAGAGACTTTACCGCCCAATGCGGCATCAATGGCATCCAAGATAATCGATTTCCCAGCGCCGGTTTCACCTGTTAACACATTTAGTCCCGCGCCAAATTCCAATTCCAGTTGGTCAATTAGGGCAAAGTTTTCAATTCGTAGGCAAAGCAACATCAAGCCAAATTCTCCATAAGGGCAGATGCCAAATACTTCCAACTTACAGGATAATAAGTCTTATCTTTTAGCAACTAGCAATACCTACTACTATTGAACTAGTATGCCCATTTAAGTGTAGCAAACCACTGGGTACTGGCGATTGGGTACTGAAAAAGAATTATTTTAATTTTAATGCCCAATGCTTAATGACCCATGTCCAATTCTTCAACATATTGTTACAATCCTTAATGTGATCGTTCTGACTGGTGGCCTTCTTCATGATTGTTAAGACACTTCCCCCTAGTTCCCGACCGATTCAGGAGGACAGTCGCAACGGCACAAATAGCCGAGGCGAACTGGACGTTATTGATGTAGTGCCAGAAAATGGTACACCAAGCTTAGTTGTGCGCTCGCCAAGACTCTTAGCAGCCCAACAGTTGAGAACAACAGCCCAACCTGAGATTCTTTACGATCCCGTAGGCATAGCGGCACATTACCAAAACAGAAAAATGCAAGTTTTACGGCGGATTTTCGCCGTGTTGGGGCCAGCTCTATCCTTTGCTTTTGGGTTGTGGTCGGATAGTAAACGGGGAATTGTCGTCAAAAATGACCGCCGCCGAGCTACTCAATTACGAGTATTACTGACCAAATTAGGGCCTGCTTACATCAAAATTGGACAAGCTTTATCTACTAGACCGGATCTGGTTCCTCCCGCATATTTAGAAGAATTAACTAAACTACAAGACCAATTACCGCCTTTTCCGAACGAACTTGCTTACCAATTTATCAAAGAAGAATTAGGTGCGCCCCCAGAAGAGGTTTACGCCGAACTCTCGGCCCATCCAATTGCTGCGGCTTCATTGGGGCAAGTGTATAAAGGTAAGCTAAAAACTGGTGAAGAAGTTGCTGTTAAAGTTCAGCGCCCCGACTTAAGAGAGGGGATTACCATTGACTTGTATATCTTGCGTAACCTCGCCGCTTGGGTGCAGAAAAGGGTTAAACGGGTAAGAAGTGATTTAGTTGGGATTCTCGATGAATTAGGCGATCGCATTTTTGAAGAGATGGATTACATCCATGAAGGCGAAAATGCCGAGCGATTTTTCGAGTTATACGGTCACATGAAAGACGTATATGTACCGAAAATTTACTGGGAATACACCAATCGCCGCGTCCTGACGATGGAGTGGATTAACGGTACTAAATTAACCCAGACAGAAGAAATTAGCGCCCAAGGTATAGATGCTCGTTATCTAATTGAAGTGGGTGTGCAGTGTTCCCTGCGCCAGCTGCTAGAACATGGATTTTTCCATGCAGATCCCCACCCTGGTAATTTGTTAGCAACAACCGATGGAAAGTTAGCTTATCTCGACTTTGGGATGATGAGCGAGATTAAGCCACTACAGCGTTATGGTTTGATTGAAGCGATCGTCCACGTTGTCAACCGCGATTTTGAAGGATTAGCAAAAGATTACGTTAAATTAGATTTCTTATCACCAGAAACCGATTTAACACCAATTGTCCCAGCTTTTGCGAGAGTCTTTGCTGATGCCGAAGGAGCCAGTGTTGCCGATCTTAATATTAAAAGCATCACCGATGAACTATCGGCTTTGATGTATGAATATCCTTTCCGTGTACCGCCCTACTACGCCTTAATTATTCGCTCCCTGGTAACGCTGGAAGGTATTGCAATATATATAGATCCCAACTTTAAAGTCCTCAGCGAAGCTTATCCCTACGTTTCTAAACGCCTGTTAACCGATCCAGCACCGCAATTAAGAGCATCATTGCAAGATTTGCTATTTAAAGATGGCAGATTTCGCTGGAATCGCTTAGAAAACTTGTTAAAGAATGCGCGTAATAGTCAAGACTACGACTTTAATTTAGTGCTGAATCAGGGGATAGAATTTCTAGCATCTGAACGCGGTGCTTTTATTCGTGACAAGCTAGTAGATGAATCTGTTAACGGACTCGATGCTTTAAGTAAAAATGTTTTGCATAACTTCACCTATTTGCTGCGGGAACGTGTAGGGTTGACAGCAGTTAATGAAACTCCGGCGGCGACAGTTGAGCAACAACAAACTTTGGAGCATATCAAACGTATATTAAGTATTCTCCGAGAAACACGAGGCTTTGATCCGATGGAACTTGCACCCAAAATTGCCCAGTTATTGGTAAATTCAGATGTACAGCGTTTGGGTCAACAAATTGCCAACCGCTTTACGCAAAAGGCTGTAGCCAGATTCATTCGGCAATTATTGGCATCCTAGCAAAAGTTATGAGTTGAGGAAGAATGCAGAATTCAGAATTCAGAATTCAGAAATCTTGATGCTCTCTACATTCGCAAAGCTGCCGTAGGGAAGTGGTACGACAGGCTCAGTAAACATCGCACAGAATTAAATTCTGTAGCTTGCTTCCCTGAAAGGGTATTCTGGCTCCTGACTTCTGAATTCTTTTTTATTAAAAACTTTCTTTCAACTCATAAATAATTCATTACTAGCAACTATATAACCCAACTCTTCCAGCTTTTCTAAAACCTTAGTTGCACTTTGGGTAATACTTTCTTGGTTAGTTTTGCATTCGACTTCCGGACGGAGTGGTATTTCATAAGGATCATCAATACCAGTGAAGTGCTTAATCTCCCCGGATCTTACTTTTTTATATAACCCTTTTACGTCTCGCTGTTCACAAATTTCTAATGATGCATTGACGTAAACTTCAATGAAAGATGGAATACTTTGGCGCACTTCTTCCCGAATTTCACGGTATGGTGAAATAGCCGAAACCAATACAATTACATTATTTCTGCTAAGAAGATGAGCCACAAAACCAATGCGCCGAATATTCTCTTCTCGATCCTCTTTACTGAAACCCAATCCTTTGCAGATGTTTTGACGTAACGCATCGCCATCTAGAACTTCAACTCTGTATCCCTGTATCCGCAGTTCCTTCTCCACGAATTTGCAGATAGTAGTTTTACCTGCACCACTTAGACCAGTGAACCATACTGTCACGCCATGCTCTCGCTGTCTCATCTTACCTCCGCCGTACACTTCAAATGGCAGACCAAAAAAATACTTTTTTGGGTAATTTTAGGTCAATAAATACAGACTTGATCATGTTGTGGCTTTATGAGCAATACTATTGGAAACTTGTTAACTTTCCTCTTGGGGATAACCATTTTTATCGCGTTTGAGGCTTTCTTCCAAGGCTTGAATTTGTTCACGACGAGCTTCCAATTCTAAGGAACGCCGCGCTAAGTCTTGGTTTTGCAACGTCAGGGATTGTCGCCAATGTTCTGCTCGCTCGGCTTCGTGGTGCAAAAATTCCGGAGTAATGCCTATGGTGAGGTAGCTTTGTACCAGATGGAGTACCCAGTTGGTGGCATCTTCTAGTCTTTCAATGTCGCCTGTAGAGGAAAGTTCTACTAAAACAAGCAAGTTTTCACTCATAACTTTTCCCTTCCCTAGCAGAATGAAAGCCTCTTCTGGAATTATCGCCCACAAGTTATCAGCTTCTTGACGCGCCAACAAGCGTAACTGGTGCTGGTCTAAAAAATCGTTTTTACGCACCTGGGCTAGATATAGCATGAGGGTCGCTTCGCTCCAATTAAAAATTAAATATTAAAAAATTTAATAAAATAATAAGTCCCAGAATTGATATTTGGATCTTGTTAATGGGTAATGGGTAATTGGGAATTAATAATCCGATTACCCATTACAGTTATCCTAAGCCACGCAGGCGATCGCTACGACAATCCCTTCAGACGCTCGCGCAAAATTTCTGCTTGCTTCTGTGCTTCTGCTAAGGCATCACGCGCCCCCTGTACCACATCAGCTCTAGCTCTATCTATGAAACTAGGATTGTTTAATCTGGTACTCAGGGATTGAACTTCGGCTTCAGCTTTACTCAAGCTTTTTTCTAGCTTGGCACGTACAGCTTCAATATCTACCACACCGCTTAGAGGAATTAGCACCTGTATTGTACCAATTACACCTGCGATCGCATTTTCTGGTTCTTGTGATTGTTCTAATTCTTTCTGCGGGAAAAATCGGCTCCATAACCTAAGTCTCGCTTGAGCAGTGAGTAAATTTTGGCTAACAAACCACGCTGTGTAACCAAAACCAACTAGTTCAAAGAAAGTTCCGACGATGGGAATGTCATCAATGGCATTTCCCGCAGCTAAACCCAATCTACCAAAGACAATGGCCACGATAATTAAGCCAATCGTTTTCAAACCCCTCTGAGGTTTTTTCGCAGCAACAGTTTGGTTTTCTTGCTTGTCGGTAATGGTTAAAGTCTCAACCTTCGCCAAATCTTTAATGTAATCTTGTCCAGCAGTGAGAATTTGCCGCTCTTTCTCGCTTTCAGTTTGCAAATTCGCTGTCACTTTTACCCCTGGCTTAATATCCGCTTCAGCCCGCAAATTCCGAATTGTGCGGATAGTAGCAATGAGCAATTCAAACTGTTCTTCTAAAGGTGAATCAATTAAGTTTGCATCTACCTGGGGATAGATTTGTAATGGTAAAGTTTGCGGGGAATCTGCTGGTTGTTGGGTGAGAGTTTGCCAAATTTCTTCAGTAATATGAGGCATGAAGGGATGAAGCAGTTTCATAATCCCTTCTAGTATGTAGCCGAGGGTTTGCTGTGCCACCCGCCGCGATACTGGATCGGCATCTGCTTGTAATCTGGATTTCGCTAGTTCAATATACTGATCGCAGAAATCACCCCAGATGAATTCGTACAATCCCTTAGCTGCTTCCCCTAAACCGTAATTATCGATGTCATTGGTGGTTTGTTTGACAACTTGATGATACCGCGAGATAATCCAGCGATCGCTCAATTCGGTAGCTACTGGGTTCCCCAATTGTTGCGGTGTTTGTCCATCCAAATTCATCATCACAAATCGGGCAGCGTTCCACAACTTATTTGCAAAGTTGCGTGATGCCTCAACCGATGCTGATTCATCCTTTTTGCGATCGTACTCCAATCGGATATCTTGACCAGCACCAGCCACTTCCCTAATTAAGGTATACCGCAGGGCATCAGTACCATATTTGTCTATTAATAACAATGGGTCAATGCCATTACCTTTGGTCTTTGACATCTTCTGACCTTTTTCATCCAGCACCAAGCCATGAATGTAAACCGTTTGGAAAGGCATTTGCCCCGTAAAATGCCCAGCCATCATTGTCATTCTGGCTACCCAGAAAAAGATGATGTCAAAGCCTGTCACCAAAGTAGTAGTCGGGTAATAAGTTGCTAAATCTTGAGTTTGTTCTGGCCAGCCCAAAGTCGAAAATGGCCACAGTCCAGAAGAAAACCAAGTATCCAGCACATCTGGATCTTGTTCTAGCTTGACATTTTCTCCAAATTGTGATCTAGCTTTTTCCCAAGCTTCAGTTTCCGATTTTGCCACGACAAAGGGCGTATTATCGGTAATTTGTCCATCGGTTTCACTGATAGCGTACCAAGCCGGAATTTGGTGTCCCCACCATAATTGGCGAGAAATACACCAATCAGTGAGTTTTACTAGCCAATCACGATAAACCTTTGTCCAG
>NZ_DASQZC010000444.1:0-1617 GCF_035638895.1 Nostoc sp.
CGCTAAACCACCGCGTGTAGCATCTCGCATAGCATGAACTTGGGGACATACATGGAGAATAGTTTCTACTAAGCTATGCAACGGCTGACAATCACTTTCAATATTAGTGTCTAAGGCTAATTCTCCACGGGCAATTAAAATGGCTGTCCCATGATTGCCTATTTCACCATTAATTATTATTGCATCTCCTGGTTTAATATTCTGGGCGGAAATATTAACTCCTCGCGGGATGATACCAATACCAGCAGTATTAATAAAGAGTTTATCGGCAGCACCTCGATGTACAACTTTTGTGTCACCAGTGACAATTTGAATACCCACTTTTTCTGCGGCTGCTTTCATACTGTTTGCAACACGGCGTAAGGTTTCTACTGGCAATCCTTCTTCTAAAATTACGCTACAAGTTAGATATAAAGGTTTAGCACCGCTTACAGCTAAATCATTAACTGTGCCGTTTATAGCTAATTCTCCTATATCACCACCGGGGAAAAATAACGGGTCTACAACATAAGAATCTGTTGTAAATGCGAGTCTATCTCCTTGTTGGAGGAGAGGGGTTAGGTTGAAGCTGGCTTGGTCTTCTAATTGTGAGAGAATTGGGTTATCAAAATTGCTGACAAAGATATCGTCTATTAAATCGCGCATGGCTTTACCACCGCTACCATGTGCGAGAGTTATATGAGTGTCTTGCACTTTAGCTTGGCGACGGCGGACTTGTTCTATTTTTTGGAATAGAGGATTTTGTATTGGATTTATGGGGGGGAAATTCATATTATTTTTTTTTAACGCAGAGGAACGCAAAGGGAAGCGCAAAGGTACGCGGAGTATTATAAGTCTGAGGAGAAGCCGCAGGCGGGGAGAGGTTCTTGAGTTATTTTTGGCTTTTGGGTGATTGTTCTTTTGGCAATGGTGGAGAGTCGCCCATATTTGTAATAGGCTGCACAAGCGCCTTCGGAAGATACCATGCAAGTACCGATTGGTGTTTCTGGTGTGCAAGCTGTACCGAATACTTTACACTCCCAAGGCTTTAAGACTCCTTTGAGAATTTCTCCACATTTACAAGCTTTATGGTCGGCTACTTTGAGGTTAGGAATGGTAAATTTAAGTTCGGCATCAAATTGGGCATATTCAGGTTGAATTTGTAATCCTGAATAGGGGATGTCACCTAAGCCGCGCCAATCAAAACTATTTCGTATGGCGAAAACTTTATTTATGGCTTGCAGGGCTACTTTGTTTCCGCTTTTTTGGACAATTCGATTATATTGATTTTCGACTTCACAACGATTTTCTACTAGCTGTTGCAATAGCATCCAAATTGATTGGAGAATATCTAAGGGTTCAAATCCTGAGACAACAATTGGCTTATTATATTGTTGGGAAATAAATTGATATGGGTCAGTACCAATTACCATGCTGACATGTCCAGGGCCAACAAATCCATCTAGTTGTAAGTCAGGATTATCTAATAGTGCTTTCAGGGCGGGAATCACGAGGACGTGATTGGAAAACATACTAAAGTTATAAATTTTTTCGGCTGCTGCTTGCAGGATGGTGAAGGCGGTGCTGGGAGCTGTGGTTTCAAAGCCTAATGCGAAGAAGACTACTTCTTTGTCGGGG
>NZ_DASQZC010000445.1:0-2344 GCF_035638895.1 Nostoc sp.
CGCCTTGCGCGTCGCTAACGCAATTACGTTTTGAGATAGCGAAGCGTTAGCGAGTCTGCGAGCGTCTGGGGATTTAAACCCCTTTCTCATTACAAGCAATTCCCTTTGGGGATGGGGAATTAACCCCTACACTTTGTTAAAAAGGCCTTAAGTCTAAACACCGCCTACAGATAACAAGTGCGTTTTGGCACGCTGTGTCAAAACGGTAAAATTATACGATAAGGCTGAAACCGATATCAGTTAAGCGTTTCAGCAATACTTGTTTTACTTCACCCGCAAAGGAGACAACTTGTCAAAACTGGTTGCTTCAAATTCCAAACATAAAATCGAACTTTCATTGATCAAGAAAGCGATCGCTTCAGAATTTCCCAATGTTTAAGCCACCATACCTATATGGGCAGTGACGATATGCCAAGTTCCGCTCGAAGAGACAGCCCAAACTCGCGTGAAACGAAAGTCACCATTTGCAGGGCTGCCATTATAACTACCAGACAATTGCATTCGGACTGAAACGATCGCCACCTCTCCATAAATTTGAATATTCTGTTCAGAAGGTTTCAATTCGTGTATCTTAATCAAACCAGATTCATGGGCGGCTAGATCATCTTGCTTTCCTAATAATTCTCCAAGATGACTGATAATAATAATTTCGGGGGCTAGTAGTTCATTCAAAACGTTTACATCAGAAGCAAGCATTGCCTGCCTGAGCCGTTCTTCCACATTGATAATCTGAGTTTCAACTGTTTGAGTCATCATGTCTTTGTCCCTGCACTCCACCAGAGGGTTTTTTGGCGCGGTGATGCCCGTTACGCTGTCGTGGTAAAAAACCCTACGACCATTTAATTGCCTCTTGCCTATGGTAGTTGTTTTTGCGATCGCACTTCCTCAAGAATTAAGTTAACACGCTATAGCGATCACCGAGATGTTAACTTATACCAATCCAGTCTACAAAGGCTATTTTGCCGATCCTTTTGTTTGGGAATTTGAGGGTGTATACTATGCGATCGGCACTGGTGCAGCCGAAGCAGAAGGAATGGTAGACGAAATCGCAAAACTACGTGTCTTCCCTCTATTACGCTCCTTTGATTTCGTGAATTGGGATTTTGTAGATAACGCCCTGTTGCGGCCAGACCCCTCCCTTGGCGATAATTTTTGGGCCCCAGAAGTTGCTTATTGCAACGGCAAGTTCTACCTCTACTACTCTGTAGGACACGAGGACAAGAATCATCAGTTGCGTGTTGCCACGAGCGATATTCCCTTGGGGCCCTATAAAGATGTTGGTGAGCCACTTGTAGATCCGAATTCTTGCTCCTTTGCCATCGACCCTCACCCATTCTGTGATGATGATGGACAGTGGTACTTATTTTATGCTCGTGATTTTTTAGACACTGAGGGCGGCGTGCGTGCTGGTACTGCTCTCTTTGTAGACCGACTCCAAGATATGACGAAACTTTGCGGTGTCGGTAAAGTCGTCTTACGAGCGCGTTCCGATTGGCAACGATTTTTAGCCAATCGATTGATGTATGGTGAACATTTTGATTGGCATACCTTAGAAGGCCCCTGTGTCCGTAAACACGGAGGTAAATATTATTGCTTTTATAGTGGTGGGCGCTGGGAAACTGAAGACTACGGTGTAGATTATGGAGTTGCGGATCATGTGATGGGGCCTTACTCTGATTTCGGTAACGAAACGGGGCCACGGGTGCTGCGTTCCCTTCCCGATCGTGTAAAAGGGCCTGGACACAACTCAATCGTTGTGGGGCCGGAGCAGACTGAGTACATTGTCTACCATGCTTGGGCGGCGAATATGGATGCGCGGCGAATGTGCTTGGATAAACTCATTTGGTCGGCAGATGGGCCATATTGCGAAGGCCCCACCTGGACACCACAGGCGATCGCCTCCAAATCAATTTAATTTCTTTAATACCAATTCACGAAAACCTTGATACATAAAGATTTATCGTAGGGGTATGACAATGCCCATTGGTGTCAACTTAAGTAAAAACGCTTATTCCACAGGCGTTTTACCCCACACGCCAGATGCTCCACTTAGGGAGACCCCAAGACCGCACTGGCTCCCCTTAATCCCCTCCCCGTGAACGGGGAGGGGAGGTTTTGTCGCTAGACAAAAGCGGGGTGGGGTTCCGACGACTTAATTGGTAATTGAGTAAGCTTGATATAACGTCATTGCCAGGGTTTTGCCTTAAGTTGACACGTATGGGCAATGCCATGCCCTTACTTTGTTGCACTATCCTACCTACCTATTTTCTTGCAGGTGTAGTATTCTCTAGAGGTAGCCGAGTGCCTCCTCCTGTAGGTGAAGGATTGTTCTCAGGTAGACTAT
>NZ_DASQZC010000446.1:0-27052 GCF_035638895.1 Nostoc sp.
TTAGCAGGAAGTGCGATCGCACCACTTTGCCATACCTCTGCGTTAAAGCTGGTGCGGATTCCCAAGCTGAGATCAAAGGCTGTTAAGCTTACCTGGTTAGTTTGGGCATCCGCTTGTAACAGCACATTGGCAAGGACTGGATGAGTTGGTCGTGAAGGTACTGCACGACTGACGAGTGAGAGATTTGTACTGAGATCACTTTGGGAGCAAACTAATTTCATAAGTCAGATTCAACTGGTGAAAGATATCCTAACACCCTTATTGTTCATGGGCGAGTAACGAAAAGGGAGTAATAATAAAATTGCGTTCAGTCGGTATCGCTAAAAAATTTGGTATGTTACTCATGCTCAGACGCTTAACCAGCCGTAAAATTTTCTCGGTGGCTATGCTTGTGCTTGTTATATGCTTTACTCTGTTAACTGTGCGTTCATTTGGGCAAAGAATTATGACATCAGCACCCCAATTGCTCACCGACCCATTTTTGCAACTGCCAACTGAAACCTCAGTGCAAGTAGTTTGGTTTACTGAGTTTGCTGGTGTTAATCATACAGTAACCTACGCCGAAAATCTTCAACAAACTGCTAAGGCAAATACTACCAAACTCACTCGCACTCGTGAAGACCAACACTCAAGAGTTGCAAACCAAATCAAAGATGGACAAGTTTATCAAAAACCCGTCCAACGCGACATTTGGCGGCATGAGGCTAAGGTGATTGGGTTAACTCCTGGTTTGCGGGTAAACTATCGTATTAGAAGTGTGCGAGAAGACGGCGAAACTGTTACCAGTGATGTTTTTAGCCTCGCAGCTACTCCCAAACCGGATACACCACTAAAAATTTTACTCACCTCTGATCATCAGTTAAAGCCGATGACAGCAGCAAATCTGCAAAAGGTGGTAGAAACGGTTGGACGGGTTGATGGAGTGTGGTTTGCTGGTGATTTGGTCAATGTCAGCGATCGCGCCTCAGAATGGTTTGATGATAATAGTGGTGGTGCGTTATTTCCCGGTTTACAAGGTCGTGCTAAATATGAAATGACGCACGACGGTGTAAAGACAACCTATACTGGTGGACAAATAATTCAACACGCACCCATGTTTACTTGCATTGGCAATCATGAGGTGATGGGACGCTTTACTAGGACGGGGAGTTTAAATGATGAATTTGATGATACAATTCCTCGTGCCGTCGCTCAAAAAATCTACCAAGACAAATTAATAGATAATTCTTTTAATACTAATACCTACGAAGAGATTTTCTCTTTACCAAAAAGTAAAGAGGGTGGAAAAAGATATTATGCAGTCAGCTTTGGCGATGTGCGTTTGGTGGTACTCTACGCTACAAATATGTGGCGGACTCCTAGCTTAGGTGGAAAGCATAAGGGTAGATATCGAGAAGCAGAAAAGGATTTAAATAATCCTGAAGATTGGGGCTATGGGCAGGTAATTTATGAGCCAATTGCTAAAGGCAGCCAGCAGTATAATTGGCTAGAGGCAGAACTCAACAGCCCTGAGTTTCAACAAGCAAAATACAAAGTTGTGATGTTTCATCATCCACCCCACACTCTGGGTGATAATATAGTTCCTGCTTATACAGAACCAGTTCAAATAATTGAACGGGATGATAATAATATCAAAGCAGTGCGTTATGAATACCTAAAAGACGCAGATTATATTATCCGCGATGTTGTCCCAATACTTGAAGCAGCTAATGTGCAATTGGTATTCTATGGGCATTCTCATTTGTGGAACCGCTTTGTTAGTCAGAGTGGAATGCACTTTCTAGAAACATCTAATGTGGGTAATACTTACGGCGCTGCTTGGGGTGAGAGAAAGCGAGAAGTGCCAATTGGATATCAAGAGGATTATGTTAAAGTTGGTGATCCTAATGGGTTAGAACCGATAGTGCCAACAATTTCCCCTTTGTTGGGTGAAGATGGAAAGCCGATGCCTTATATTGCGAGTAATGATATTACGGTTTTTAGTATCTTTGACACGGGGACAGGTACGATAAGTAGTTATCGTTTTGATACTCGCAAGCCTGATTCGGAAGTATTGAAGTTTGATGAATTTAAGTTGAAATAGTTTTATAAGAGAAATTTAGGTTACTCATTCAAAACCTGAAACCTCGTTGGCGAAGCGCACTCCCCCTTAAAAAGGTTTGTCATTACATTACTATCATTTGTTAAATCTTACACTTGGTTACGATTCCCGCCTCGGAATAAATTCCAAGGCTAATAGCTAAAGTCCTCTCAAGAGGACTAAATAACCTGAGTTCGGGTTAAGCCAGAAGCTAAAAAGCTTATTCTGTAAGGATTGAGCAAAACTCTAAGTGATAAAAGAAGCGATTAAAGTGGAATCATTTTGTCAACAAGGCTTACAAATGAGACTAATATCAACAATATGCCTTATTGAGAATAGATTAAAACAGAGCTTCAGACCGAACAATGAAAAATCAAGGGTTTTGAGGATTTATTATCCCGAACTCAGGTTAAATACAAAATTTTTAGCCATGTAGATGACTAGCATATCTAAAATGGAGAATCTCAGTCCACTTAAGTGGACTTTAGCTATCAGCCCGGAACTTTAGTTCTGGGCGGGATATCGGGTGAGTGCGATACTTTGACTGTTACAAAAATATGGATAACACAAGTGAAAAGGGGGGATCTCTTCTGCGTAAGTCTTAAGATTATAGAGTAGCGATCGCATCGGCAACTAGTTTAGAAACAAAGGGCAAAATTGCCTGACTCTTAGCCTGCGCTTTCCCTTCAGTAAATACCACTAAAAGGTAAGGGCGCTGTTCTGGTAACTCAATATACGCGGCATCATGGCGAACTTGACTTGTCCAACCTGCCTTTGACCAAATTTGAGCATTTTCAGTCAGTCCACCGCCTAAGAAACCTGTTACCTGATCTTCCTCTCTGTCTGTGGGCAAATCGTTGAGAGGACGTTTGAGTAAAGCCATCATAGCTTGCGATCGCCCACTTGAAACCGCTACTCCACCTACAATACTATGCAGTAACCGAGCGATCGCATTTGTGGTCAACATATTGCGATTGTCCAGTAACTCCCCTACAAATGCCCGTTCTCGTCCATAAGGGCCCTCACTCCAAGTTTTTTGACAGACGTTAATCGTCTCCATTTCTTCCCAACCCAAAGATTGGTAATAGCGGTTAACAATATTACGCTGATATTTCCAGGTTTCAAAGGGGCCAATTGGTAATTCTGGGCCTGATGTGGTGCCAGTCAAAATATCCACAACCAAGCTGGTAGCATCATTACTAGAATCTACAATCATATCCCGCAAGGCGCGTTCTAACTCTTTGGAAGTGTTAGTCATCCCTTTTTCTAGCCATTCGTTTACCGCCACCAGGTAAAATAGCTTGGCTACACTGGCGGGATAAATCCGTTCAACACCACGATAAGTAAAACCACGAACTGGATGATCCCAAAAAGCGTTGGGAGTCAGCGCCCCACCAGTGTTTACTCGCACTGGTGGATCGTAAACAACCCAAGTCAGGGCAATTTGATTACGGGCTAAGGTCGGAAATTCTGCCCAAGTTGCATCTAAAATGCCATTACCAAGATTTTCCAGTTGTTCGTCTTTATTAAAAAAAATCATTCTCTAGTAATGTCCTTTAATCTAAAATCCAAAATTCAAAATCCAAAATCAGGGGAGTATCAGTGTATTGCTGACCTTAATTTATATGATTCTCCTGAATGTACGCGTTTAGCAACTCAAGCTGCATCTGGGAGACATTTATCGGTAACATCAAATCACCAAAATTTAGCGGTTGAGGTGTATTTGTGTGAAGATGACTATCCCGGATGGGCATCCCTTTCAGATTTTGATTCATTACAATCTGCTACTGTACATTATCAGGCTGCAACATTTACTAAATCTGAGATTCAAAAACTGCTAGCAGAGGTCATCGCCTTTACCCAAAAAGCGATGCAACAATCCAATTATTACCTTTGGGGTGGTACGGTTGGGCCAAATTATGACTGTTCTGGGTTGATGCAAGCGGCGTTTGCTTCGGTGGGTATTTGGCTACCTAGAGATGCCTATCAGCAGGAAGGATTCACTCAACCAATTACTATTGCAGAATTAGCAGCCGGCGATCTGGTATTTTTTGGAACTAGCCAAAAAGCAACCCATGTCGGGCTTTATTTGGCAGATGGTTATTACATTCATAGTTCTGGGAAAGATCAGGGCCGGGATGGGATTGGGATTGATATTCTCTCGGAACAGGGAGATGCTGTTAGTCAGTCGTACTATCAGCAGCTGCGAGGTGCTGGTAGAGTTATCAAGAGTTACGAACCACAGAGACGCTGAGGGCGCTGAGGCTTATGAGGAGTGGGTTAGTTGATAAAGGGTTGAGTGAAGAGAATGGGACGATTTCGGCTATTGTCCCAGATGTTTCGGTGGTGCTGCCGATACATGACGAAGTGGAAAGTTTACCGCTTTTACTAGAAGCGATCGCATCTACTTTATCTTCTAGTCAGATAAATTATGAAATTATTTGTGTGGACGATGGTTCTACAGATGGTTCTGGGGATTTTCTCAAGAAGGAAGCGCAAATCCGCACAGATTTAAAGGCGGTGATTTTGCGTCGCAACTACGGACAAACTGCGGCGATGGCTGCTGGATTTTATTATGCAGTCGGTAAAGCGATCGTCACTTTAGATGCCGATCTCCAGAATGATCCGGCTGATATCCCCATGTTATTAGCAAAGCTGGATGAGGGTTACGATTTGGTGAGTGGTTGGCGGCAAAAACGCCAAGATGGTGCTGTAAATCGGTTACTTCCTTCCAAAATTGCCAATTGGCTAATTCGCCGTACTACTAGCGTGAATATTCATGACTATGGCTGTTCGCTGAAAGCATATCGTGCAGAACTTTTGGCAGATATGAATCTCTACGGAGAATTACACCGATTTTTACCAGCTTTGGCGTACATCGAAGGAGCTAGAATTACTGAAGTACCAGTACGCCATCATGCCCGTCGCTTTGGTCGTAGTAAATATGGGATTTGGCGGACATTCCGCGTGTTAATGGATTTGTTAACCATCCTGTTTATGAAAAAATTCCTCACCCGCCCGATGCACGTTTTTGGGTTGTTGGGCTTGATGTCAATGGTTTCGGGAACTGCGATCGGAATTTACTTGACTTTCGTTAAATTAGCTTTAGGTGAGATGATTGGCAATCGCCCTTTGCTGATTTTGGCAGTTCTCCTGCTAGTAACTGGTGTACAGTTATTTTGCTTCGGACTTTTAGCAGAATTACTCATGCGTACATACCATGAATCCCAAGGGCGGCCTATCTATCGCGTGCGAGAAGTAGTAGCAAAAAATGTTAAGTAACGTAACAATGGTTATTGGTCATTAAGAAAGGATAAATGACTTTCTGCTTTATTGAACTATATCCAGAAATCACTAAGTACAAATCTATAACATCACGATTGCCAAGATGAGGTTATAGATTTGTGGTTGATGGCGTTGCTCTTGAACTAACTCAGGCGGTTACATAAGTGAATCAACAAATGTAAAATACTACCCAGTATTTAATCCTTAAAATAATCTCCACGTCTGGTCTGTGCGCGAACCGTTATTACGGTTAAATCCAGATGATTCGCAATCAAAAAGTTGTAATGGTGCACCATTACCTGTGCCTGGAGCTCCATCTACATCGATGCATCTTCCAGACAATGTGTTCCTGATAAATCCCCCACCTACAAATTCCCATCTTTGATCTGTGGACGAACCGTTAAAAGGGTTAAATCCAGATAGTTCACAATCAAAAAGTTGCAATCGTCCACCATTAACTGTGCCTGGAGCTCCATCCACATCGATGCATTTTCCAGATAGCGAGCTAATTATAAAGAACCCATTATTCTGTTGTGCCTCAACAGCTTGACTGCCGTGAAACCACGTTACCAGGCAGACAATACTATAAGCCAGATATTTCTTTACATTCACCTTTTTGTCCTCTTGTACAATTTATAAATTCGGGTTGAAGCTGTCAGATGTCTAGGGTTTTTAGCCGCAACGAATTTAAGCGAGAAAATATTTTTCCTGGCTTGCTTTTTCCCTGTATTGTTATAGACAATATCAAAGTAATACGCAGGACTACAGTATTTTTACAAAAGTTTGTATTGTCAAGAAAAACTTGCTCTCAAGTTATTAGGCACCAGTTAGCGTTGGACACAAATGAAAAAATAGACCAAATTGGGGCGTCTTCATCTGTACTGCAATTGATGGTTAGGTACTGATTTCAGCAAGCCCTACGTAGTATGTGGTAGGCTAACAGCGTGATCGCTTTCTTACTGGCTGCGATGAATTCCAAGCACGGACTATTTATCCCGTCCAAGAAGTAGTAGCAAAAAAGGTTAAGTAACGTAACAATAGTAGTCATTGGTCATTGGTCATAGTCATTAGTAAATAGTTAAGGGTAAATATTGCTTGACTCTAGACCAAGGACCAAGGACAAAGAACAAATGACAAAACCTTATTAAATTACATCTACCTTGAAAGCATTTAATACCTTTGACGCCGAATTGCGGCGCAACCTGCTGGTTTTATTTACAGCAGGTTTATTATTCTGGTCGAGCATATCTTCGCTCTTACCAACCCTACCGCTTTACATCGATAATGTGGGCGCAAGCAAGCAAGAAATTGGGATTGTGATGGGCAGTTTCGCCATTGGCTTGTTGCTCTCTCGCCCGATGCTGGGACGATTAGCTGATGAACGTGGTCGAAAAATTACCTTACTGATTGGTACGATAGTAGCTGCGATCGCACCCTTTGGTTACTTAGCAACCCAATCTCTTGGGTTACTAATCTTGGTGCGGATTTTTCACGGTCTTAGTGTTGCCGCTTTTACCACAGGCTACAGTGCCTTAGTGGCAGATTTAGCTCCCACTGAAACTCGTGGCGAAATCATTGGTTACATGACCTTAGCAACTCCCCTTGGTTTAGCAATTGGCCCTGCCTTGGGTGGGTATTTGGAAGCTACAAGTAGTTACGGGATATTATTTCTCTTCTGTGCCGAATTGGGTTTTGTCGCTCTGTTAGGGATTGTACAAGTCATAAATCCGCCAGTGCAGACACAACAGCAAAATAAGGAAAACAATCGCAACTTTTGGCAAATTTTGGGCAGCCCACGGGTGAGAGTTCCAACAATAGTTATGTTGTTGGTTGGTTTGTCTCTCGGTGCTGTACATACTTTTGTGTCATTATACCTCAAATCCACCGATGTAGACTTCAATGGTGGACTGTTTTTTACAGTTGCGGCAATTTCTAGTTTTAGTATCAGAGTCTTTTCTGGTAAGGCAAGCGATCGCTTTGGTCGTGGTTTATTTATCACCTTTGGTATTTTTTGCTACGTTTTAGCGTTAATACTGCTGTGGCAGGCTCACAGCGTGATGTTTTTCTTACTGGCTGCGATCGCTGAAGGTGCTGGTAGTGGTACACTCATCTCCATGATGGTCACGATGATGGCAGACCGTTCACTGCCACAAGAACGGGGTCAAATTTTTGCTATATGTATAACTGGACTTGACTTGGGAATTGCGATCGCTGCTCCTCTTTTAGGTATCATCGCCGAACAGGTAGGCTACCGCGATATGTTTGGCTACGGTGCTGCGATCACTTCTATTGCACTTGTCCTTTTCCTCACCCGGTCGAGCAAAAACCTATCCAACTCCCTGCGCTTTGCACTAGGTCTAGCTCCAGATGCCTACGCCTTGAACAACCTAAAAATTAGGAGTGATGAAATTTAATTCATCACTCCTAACTTTCAACTCTTAACTTTTAAAAACGGGCGAGGAGGGATTCGAACCCCCGACACCGTGGTCCGTAGCCACGTGCTCTAGTCCACTGAGCTACACGCCCTCACCGACAATCAATATTAACACGTTCTAACTAAATGGCGCAAGATAATTTTCCATCTAATTTTTCCAACTTAACCCATCTAGATCGCCAAGGACAGGCACAGATGGTGGATGTGTCTGATAAAGCACCTAGCGTCCGCCAAGCAGTAGCCGCAGCCAATGTGCGGATGCTGCCAGCCACCTTCGCCGCCATTCAAGCCGGAAATGTCCCAAAAGGGGATGTGTTAGCAACTGCAAGATTGGCTGGGATTATGGCAGCCAAGCAAACAGCCACTTTAATTCCTCTGTGTCATCCGTTGCCTTTGCAAAAAATCGCAGTCGAAATCATACCCGATCCCCAACTACCTGGTTATCAAATTCAAGCCACAGTCAAAACCAAAGCTGAAACTGGTGTAGAGATGGAAGCTTTAACTGCCGTTTCTGTGGCTGCTCTGACTTTATACGATATGGCAAAAGCCTTAGAAAAGTCGATTCAAATTGAATCAATTCGTTTAATCAGTAAGAGTGGCGGTAAATCAGGAGATTATTCCCCGCCAGAGCAATAAGCTACTCTATTTTGGGGCATTGGGCATTGGGCAAGAGGACTTGGGGACAAAGAGAATTGGGGACAAGGGGAAAGACTTGTTTCAAGTTCTCACCTCTTGTCCCCTTGTCCCCTTGTCCCCTTGTCCCCTTGTCTCCCCTGCTCCTCTTCACTCCCCACTTACGGCAGATTATCAGGATCAATACCGAGATTACGCAAACATGCTGCCAACTGTTCAGCCCGTTGGCGTTCTTGTTCTAGCAATAACTCAGCCTGTTCTGCCCGTTGATTGAGTTCCAGGGAATTTAAAAATCTCTGTCCATCTGGACGGTAAATTTCTAACTCTCCAAGGCCCGTTTGAAATCTAATTCCTAAGCGGGGACTGAGCCAACCATCCATTTGCCATAGCTTATTCAAATGGTTGTTTTGCCGCAACCAGCCGTCTAGTTGAAAACTTTCAGGGTCGTATAAATAATATTCTTCAACACCATAGGTATCGTAAAACTCTAGCTTACGCTCCATCTCCTTGGTATCATTACTATAAGAAAGAATCTCAAAGACTACTTGCGGTGGAATATTATCTTCTTGCCACTGACGATAAGAACGACGTTTTCCCTTTGGTCTACCGAAGACAACCATCACATCAGGTGCAGTCGGTGTAATCAGCCGAGAACGGACGGGATACCAGAGCAAATCTCCTGCAATCAAAACATTGTCATTATTAGCAAACAGAACCTCTAAATTCTCCTTAATCAGGACAATCCAACGATATTGCTCTGTGTTGTCTGCCATTGGTTTGCCGTCGCTATCTGGATAGAGGAGATCGGGGTCTATTTGCTCAAAGATCGTCATCTGATTTAACCCACAGGCTCTTGACTTCCAATTCAATTATGACTGCTTGTAAGGGTCTAATAGCAACCACTGCCCCAAAAACCTTAGAATAAATAGGGTGTATTTAAATCCGTAACAAATATTTATGCCTCCTCGTTGGCCTCGCAAACCCGATCGCAAAGACCCTGATTACCGCAAGATCGATGACCGGATGAATTTTGCCGTGCATGTAGCGATCGCTGCTACTATCAATTCTGGGTTATGGTTTTTCCACATATTGAAAGACACTACTTGGGAGTGGCTGCCTTGGGTGACTTTAAGTTGGACAGGAATACTGTTGGTGCATCTGATTTATATTAGTGCGATCGCTAACTACACCGAAACTCCGCCAAAATCCACCTGAAGATGGATTACTCATGCTGGGGCGATTGTAACCTCTGGTAGTAGGATTAGGCTGTTAATTGAGCCATAATGTGAAAAAGCCTGAGATTTCGCACTTTTTCTTAATGTAGGGTTATTTTTATGGCTAAGACTAACACCACAGAACTACTAGAAGCCCTAGCAGCTGAAATTGGCGAAAACGTCTACATAGACGTTGCCAAATGGCATCTTTATTTATCTAATGCCAAACTGCATACAGTTGTTGCTGAACAACTGTATCCGTTAATTACTTCCAACGCTGTTAATGAAGACCGAGTTTTACAAGTCTTGGCATCGATTCCAATAAAAATTGGCGGTGGGAAACGTGAAATTCCCTTAATCGATTTACTACCCCTGCAATGCCAAGTGAATTTAGTAGATATTCTGGAAAAATATCAACGCGATTTCTAATCGCTAAAACCAAGATTATTTTAATTGGACAATTTTATTAATCAGCATTCCCTGATTCGATTTTAGCTTCGATATTAGGTTTATATTTGCTGTGTTTATTTTACAAAAATGAACTCCACAGATACATACAGATGAATCTCGTCTAATTTATGTGTGGATATCTGATAAAAATTTCCTTTAACTAAGGAATCTCCGCGTTCAAAATCGGTTCACATTTGAGCGAGGCGAGTTTATTTCGAGACTCGCTTTGAACATTCATGCAAATTCATTGAGGCAATTTCTATGCTTTTACAAGTCAAAGATAGTGGCGAATTGGTAAAGATTGTTGAGATTCAGGAATTAATCGACCCGAATAATGATGTTGTTCACGCAAAAGACCAAGAAGGTCAAGAAGAACAGCAACCTGAAAGCTTTAAAAAAGAAAATCTCGTTTTTCCTTCAGGTGAAGTTTTACCACGCTGTTGGTTAGATGCCGACTATAGACACGACAACGGTTAATTATTTTCAAGTCACTTGAGTTAAACGGTTCATGTAGTAATTTTCAGAGTGATTTGTTTGTAGCAAGCGGCTCCAGCCCTGCTTTTCCTAATTATTTACAGAACCCCGGCTTCTTAAAGAAGCCGGGGTTCTGGCTTTTCACAAAGAATTTCTGATTGCTATATAACTATGTTCCAGATGATGATGCAGCTTTTTCTCCTACTGTCACCGTTTCATTCTGCTGAAATTTAGGGAAAAATGTCTTAACAATCCAGTCAGTCAAGATGTGAGATAGTAATCCCATAGGGCCAGCAAACAAACACAGTGCAAGGGAGTGAATTGTCCAAATACCTGTTTTTTGCCCTTCCCAATAAATCCAGCGACCGACAAATAAATCCATCACTAAAAAATGAATCCAACCCGTTGCAGCAGCCGTTTCATCTGTAAAAAATCGAGCAATATCGGCTAATTGGGGATTCGATAAAGCTTGGGCATTTTCTGGCGTAATGCTGTTGATAAACAAATACACATACGCCCCAGCTAACAGCACAAAAGGCAAATATGATGACATAATCTGCCGTGTAACTTTCCAATTTGGCAATAAAATTATTAACGCCCAAAAAGGCAATACGAAAAGATTGGCAACGTTAAATAATTGGGAGATCGTCATAGTTTTGTTAGGTGAAGAATTTTCAGTTATTATTTGTTTTAAATTAACTAATTATTCATAAATTGTAACTCTCAGGATATAGATCCCCGACTTCTCTAAGAAGTCGGGGATCTGATTGATTATAAGCTAATCTACTTTTAATTTGCATAACCAGGGCGGGCAAGATGCCCACCCCACAATAGTTTTACTTATATGTAAGTTAAATGTCCAACAGCTTAGCAATCCGATAGCGAAGCGGTAGCGAGTCAGACGCTCCTGCGTCGCTAACGCTGCGCTATCGAGCGTCTTTGATTTCTGAATCACTCGTAGAGGTAAGGGACTGGGGATTGGGGACTGGGGGCTAGGAAGAAGGAATAAAGGTGTACTGAGTTTTGTTCAAAAATCAAATATGAGTTCTATACATAAAATTAGATCCAGAAAATAAAGAGTTTTTCTTTTTGGGATTGAGACATTGCATAGATGATTTTGTAGGCAGTTTTCAACTTTCATATCTCTGCTTTTCACATTGCTCAAAAAGTTAACTCAGAGGAAATGGAGTTTTAAATAGGTTATTGCTAAGTGGCAGATTAGGTTAAATTAGGTGAAATATTGTGTAATAAATTTCTCGGTTATTCATTACATATTCTGCTGATATTGCTTTATAAAATAAAACACGCTTTATACTTGGGTGACAGAATTAGCTCGTATACCTCACCAACTTGAAATCTGCTGGAATTTCGCATCAAAAATACTGAAGAACCAAATATTTAAAAAAATCCGAAAAGCAGCAAATTCTGTTTGAAGTTAAGTATATACCTACCAAAATGAGATGCACTCGTTTGAGTTTTCCTCATTACATTTAGCTAGAAGTAAAAAAATGGCAATACATACCTCACACTTCCAAGTAAATCCAGTAACTTCCACCTCCTATGCCCATAGTTTAGTCTTCATCGACATGGCGGTTGAAGACTATAACGATTTAGTAAATGGCGTGGTTGATAATGCCGAAGTGTTCGTGCTTGACTCTACACAAAATGGTGTTGAACAAATTACAGAAATTCTAGCAAGTTGCGATCGCCCGAATTTGACTAATATTCATATTGTGTGCCACGGTGCCCCAGGTTGCTTGCAATTGGGCAACACCCATTTAGGACTGGATACGCTCGACGAATACAGCCAGCAACTGCAATGGCAAAAAATATTTTCAGTCTCTGCCAAAAGCGATAACTCCTGGAACTTACTCATCTATGGTTGCAATGTGGCTTTGGGTGATGCAGGGACAGAATTTATAGACAAACTGCACCAACTCACCAAAGCAAATATTGCGGCTTCTCGTGGGCGAATTGGCAATGCAGCATTGGGTGGTAACTGGGAGTTAGAAGTCCGCACCACTGAAATGGAAGCGAGTCTAGCATTTGCAGAAACGACACGCCAGGCTTACGCAGGGGTACTGGCGACATTCACGGTGAATAATACTGGGGACATAGATGATGGCGATCGCAATAACGGCATCACGACACTCCGGGAGGCAATCAACTTAGCCAATGCTACTGCTGGGGATGATGCGATCGCTTTTGGAGGAATATTCAAAGATACCACCCCAGATACCATTACCCTCACCTCTGGACAACTGACGATTACCGATGATCTAAGCATCTTGGGGACTGGGACATCTAATCTGACTGTGAGGGGAAATAATGCCTCTACAGTATTCGAGATATCGGGACTAGGTACAGGTGTCAATATTAATGGACTGGCGATCGCTAGCGGCAGTATTAAGGTTAATAGAACTTCCATCCTCAACCTAGCAAAAAGTAGTGTGTCTGGTAACACAGCAGGAAGTGGCATCTCTAATAGCGGCATCCTCAGTCTTGCTAACACCAGCGTCTTTGACAATAAGCAAGGTGGTATCTATAACGGTGGTAGTCTCAGCCTAACGGGAAGCAGTGTTTATGGCAATACTGGGGGAAGCAAGATTTTTAATAGCAATACTGCGGGAGGCGGCATTTTTAATGACGCTTCTGATGGTAAAGCTGGTTTTCTCAGCCTAACCAATAGCAGTGTATCTGGCAATACGGCAAACTCCGGCGGTGGTATCTATAATCAAGGCGGTACTCTCAGGCTGACCAATAGCACTGTCTCTGGCAATACTGCAACTGCAACCTTTGGCGGTGGCATTTTTAATGGAGATGATGGTGCTTATTCTGGCGGATTAGTTACTGTAACTAACAGCACCATCTCTGGCAATACAGCCTTAGAAGATGGTGGTGGCATATATAATGGCTACAGCTATGTGGCAGACACCAGACTGACCCTAATCAACTCCACAATTACCAATAACACAGCTGACTCAGATGGTAATGGTACTGGCAATGGTGGAGGAGTTTTTAACACCTCTGATGCCTCTAGTCCCGTCAAAATTAGTAACACCATCATTGCAAGCAACTTCGACAAGTCCACCTCCGGTGATATACATCCCGACGTGGATGGTAGGCTGATTGACTCCGGCAATAACCTGATTGGCAATAATACTGGTAGCACTACTTTTACCACCAGCACCCTCGTCGGCACAAGTGCTAGCCCCATTGACCCCAAACTCGGGCGGCTGCAAAATAACGGTGGTACAACCTTTACCCAGGCGTTACTTGCGAATAGCCCCGCTATTGATGCTGGCAAGAATTCCCTAGTTCCTGCTGGTGTCATCACTGACCAACGCGGCGCTGGATTTAACCGAATATTCAACGGTGTTGTTGATATTGGTGCTTACGAAGTTCAGTCCCCCATAACCCCGCCACCTGTTAACACTGGCACAGTGGTGACTAATACCAACGATTCTGGGTCGGGGTCATTGCGGCAGGCTATTCTCAATGCCAATGCGACCCTTGGGGCAGATACGATTACCTTTGCGGGTGTGTTCAGCGATGCTACCCCAGATAAGATCACCCTGACTTCTGGCAAACTAACCATTAACAATGATATTACCATTCTGGGGACTGGGGCATCTAACCTCATTGTGAGTGGGAATAATTCATCAGGCGTGTTTGAGATATCGGGTTCTGGGACAGATGCCAGCATTGATGGCTTGAAAATTGCTAATGCTAATGATCCCTTAGGCAGTATTTTGCTCAATAGCAATACCAGCCTTAGCCTGACTAACAGTACTATCTCTGATAATAAAGGGGAGGTAGGCGGCATATTTAACAGAGGCAACCTCAGTCTCCTTAACAGCACTGTCTCTAGTAATACAGGGTCGTCCTTAGGCGGCGGCATCTTTAACAAAGGAAACCTGAGCCTAACTAGCAGCACTGTCTCTAATAATTACGCATACGTTGGTTACAACACAGCCTATGGCGGCGGCATATTCAACATAGGCAAACTCAGTCTCATTAACAGCACTGTCTCTAATAATAAGGCGAACGCTAGTGGTCTTGAAAGAATAGGTCCTAACCCATTGCCGTCTTACGGCGGCGGCATTTATAACTCAGGCACCGTTAACCTGACCAGTAGCACTGTCTCTGATGGTACAGCGGAAAGCGGTGGCGGCATCTATAACTCTGGCATCTTCAACCTGAACAATAGCACTATCTCTGGCAATCAGGCGTTCAGCGACGGTGGTGGCATTTCTAACTCAGGCACTCTCACTCTCACCAACAGCACCATTACTAATAACAACGCACAGGACTTTTACGACAGTGATGCCGAGGGTGGAGGCATTTTTAATTATTCAGATGGCACTGTTATCGTTGGCAACACCATCATTGCAGGCAACTTCGACAAACCTCCATACTACAATGACATCTTCACCCCTGACGTTTCCGGCAACTTCACTGACGCTGGTAATAACCTAATTGGCGACAACACAGGTAGCACTGGCTTTACTACCAGCGCCCTCGTCGGCACCAGCACCAACCCCATTGATCCAAGACTCAGCCCCCTGCAAAATAATGGTGGTACAACCTTTACTAATGCCTCACTTGCGGATAGTCCCGCCATTAACGCTGGCAATAATGCTCTGATTCCAGCAGGTATCACCACCGACCAACGCGGCGCTGGATTTAACAGAATATCTAAGAGTAAAGTTGATATTGGTGCATTAGAGTTTAACGGGCTGAATGGAACCAATGGCGCTGATAATTTAGTAGGTAAGAACTACGGTGACATAATTAACGCTCAACCCGGCAACGATACCATCACAGGTAATCAAGGCAACGACATTTTAACTGGTGGCGGCGGCAAAGATAGATTTGTTTACAACTTAGATAACGGTGTTGATACCATTACCGATTTCGGTGGGTTAGGTAAAGCCTCAAATCCATCAGCAGCAATCATTGCCGAAGTGGATACCCTGAAATTTCAAGGTGCTGGATTGACAGCCCGAAATCTACTACTCACCCAGAATAGTAACAATCTGGAAATCACCTTTGAAGGGGCGGCTGATGATAAAGTTATCCTGCAAAACTTTCCCCTGGAAAACCTAGAGAACGTAGCGGCAGTGGGCAATATCCTGTTTAATGGGCAAACTAGCATTAGTGAAAGCTTTGATGTCTTCGATGCCAACTCCACCCAAAACGCTATCTTCAACAAGAACACAGTCACCTTTCTCAATGACCTGAACAACAACCTCAATGGGTTTGACAACTCAGCAGATGTTATTAATGGTCAGGGGGGTAATGACCGCATCGACGGCTTGAGTGGTAACGACCTATTACGGGGTGGTGAAGGTAACGATACCCTGCTTGGTGGTGTTGGTAATGACATCCTGGTTGCTAATCTAGGTAATGATAGCCTCATCGGCGGTGCTGGTAATGACATTTTCCTTGGTGGTGGAGGTTCCAATACCTTAACTGGCGGTAGCGGTAATGACCAGTTCATCTACCAAACCTTAAGCGATTCCAATACTACAATCACTGACTTTAATCAGAGCCAGGATAAGTTAGTCTTCACTGACTTGTTTAAGAGTCGGGGCTACAGTAGCAGCAACCCCATTGGTGATGGCAACCTAAAATTTGTGCAATCGGGTACTTCTACACTAGTTGAAGTCCTTATTTCTTATAATCCTAGTTATTCTTCTTTTTCCACCTTCGCAACTTTGGATAATTTCACCGCGACAAATCTAGTAGTCGGAAGTAATGTCATCGTCTAGCGCTAAGTTCTAGTCTGTAGCCATTGTCTTCATAATCAAGGGATATTGACATTTGGTAAAAAACAACGTAGAGACGTAGCACTGCTACGTCTCTACAAGGGTTCTGGATAACGCATAATTAATTTGTGCAGATATCATTGCTTAATTTTGGATTTTAGATGTCTGTGAAATCTAAAATCCAAAATCTATAACTCTTAGAGTTCCCGTACTAATGGCTGACCATCTTTGACTTCACCAATCAAAACTAAATCGACACAGTTAACAAAAATGCCATTTTCCAGAACACCGGGAATGTTATTCAGTGTCTTTTCTAGGCTGACTGGATCTTCAATAGAGTCAAATCTGACATCCAACACAAAATTGCCTTGATCAGTAATTACTGGGCCAGCTTTTTTTACACCCATGCGGAGTTCTGGTTTGCCACCGAGTTTTTTGATGGCATTAGTCACAGGAGTAATTGCCATTGGAATCACTTCCACAGGCACAGCGAAAGTAGAACCCAAGCGTTCTACTAACTTACCACTATCTACCACAACGATAAACTGTTCTGCCAGGTAGTCTACAACTTTTTCGCGGGTATGTGCTGCACCACCGCCTTTAATCAAATTCTTCTGCGGATCGACTTCATCTGCGCCATCAATGGCAATATCGATGTGATCAATAGCATCCAAGGTGGCAAGAGGTACACCGTATTGCTTCGCCAGTACTTCTGACTGAAATGATGTAGGTATACCAATGATATCTTTAAGTTCACCAGACTTGAGGCGATCGCCCAAAAACTGAATCGTATATGCTGTTGTTGACCCCGTACCCAACCCCACAATAGAACCCGACTTTACTAAGGCGGCGGCGGCTTTGCCAACTTCTTGCTTCATCAACTTTACGGGATCTGCTGCTGCGGTCATTGCCAAAACTCCTGAAAAACTGACTATAGTCCATAGTAGTGGGCAGATAACCTCAAAAGATGAAAGGTAAAAAACAAGTTTTTGCTAATCTTTACTTGCTTAATTAAGGAATTATAAAAAATAAAACATCCTGGTCTCCGGAACAAAGGAGATAATTCATGTAAATATAAGTATATTAATATACTAAATAAATGAAGATTTTACAGTATACTGATCCTACTAATGAGACGCTGCGCGAACGTAGAGAAGATGGCGACTTGCGCGGCCAGTTAAAAACACTAAATTTTGCGTTAGCCTCAGTAACGTAGTTTTTTAAATTCACTTACCAGCTAAAAGTGGTTATCATAATGCGTCAGCTTTCAATTACTCTATCTTTAGTGGCACTACTACAAAACTTACCAGCAATTGCTCAGGCCCCAGTGCCAGAAAATACTTCTGGAGTCCCATCTGATGCCATTCAACAGGTAACTGCAATCAAATGGATGACAAACTATTCTGATGGCAAGTTTTATCCAGAAAAGTTACTCAGTAGGGCCGAATTAGCGTCAATTATGGTAAAAGCATTTGGGCTAAATAAAAGACAAGCTGTTAGCAAAAAAAATTTAACTATTCCAGATGTTCCTCGTTCTCATTGGGCATTTAATGATATACAGACAGTCTTAAAAACTGACATCATGAAAGGCTATCGGGGCAGTGAATTCTTCCCTAACCAAAAGGTGACAAAGGCTGAAGCTCTTGCTATTTTCGCCCAGGCTTATGGTGTATTTCAGTTTCCCGATGACGCTGTGAATGATATTCTGGCTTTATATCCAGATGAAAAGTCTATCCCAACTTGGGCTAGAAAAGCGATCGCTACAGTAGCTACTGAAGAATTTCTCAATACAGATGCTCAAGGCAATATTTCCCCATTAAAACCTGTAACCCGTGGAGATATGGCTTATGTATTGAGTAAATATTTACAACGACAACAGCAACAACCCGAAACACCAGAAGTTCCAATTATTCCAAATAGTCCACAAACACCTTAGCTAGACTTTATCCAGCCAAGGTGCTTAAAATCACCTTTGACCTGAACCTCTATACCTGTCTCGAATCTGGCGAAGATATAAGGAATTAGACTGTGTTGGTTGCTGCAACACATAATTAGATTGTGGTGGTTGCGTCGGTTGCTGCAACCCATAATTTCCATAAGTAGATTGTAATGGTTGCGTCGGTTGCTGCAACCCATAATTTCCATAAGTAGATTGTAATGGTTGCATCGGTTGCTGCAACCCATAATTCCCATATCCTACAGGGTTCGTGGGGCTTACAACGCCTTGATTTGGAATCTGGCTAGAGTAAGGTGCAATATTATTTGGTACTACATACGTGCCTGGGGACGTTACTGGTGCTACATTAGGCACTACCTGACCGTTATTTAAATTATTGTAGGGATTTTGCTGCAAGTTCGTACCCGTTGATGTATAACCTGTACCAGTATTTAACCTATTACTAGGCACTACCTGACCGTTATTTAAATTACTGTAGGGATTTTGCTGCAAGTTCGTACCCGTTGAGGTGTAACCTGTCCCAGTAGTTAACCCAGCACTTGGTATAGAATTCTGACTGGGTAAGCTGTTAATGGGTGGCATCAACGTTGTTCCTGGCTCAGAGGCTTGGCCCAAGCCATTTGTCTGAGTTGCAGTCCCATTGAAACTAGAATATTGCTGGTTTGTCGATTGGTTAAGTCCTGCTTGCACAGGGCTGGCGGAGACAGAATTTTGATTCTTGTTGGTTTGATTTGTGAATCCAATACCCAGACTAGAAGATGTTTCGCCCCCTGTTGGTTCAGACGCGGTATTTAAAGGCTTAAGACCTAAAAACTGGTTATTATTATCACCCGTACCAGCCCGTAATAAATTTTCTGTTTGTACAACAAAGGGATTTTTCACGACTGGGGAGGTGTCGGGATTAACGCCTAGACCAGGATTTAATTTGGTATTATTAGCAGACTTTTGTTTGTTAATTACATCCTCTAAAGAGTTTTGACTATTTTTCGCTTCAGTATTTTCCTTGGGGTTATTTGGCGTTACTGAAGGAGTTGCTTGGTTAAAGTCATTAAATAAAACTGGCAGATTATCGATATCTGCTGCAACGGCTTTGTTTTCTTCTGACAGCGAGGAATCAGTAGGCTCTTGTGAGGCGAATTGACTTTTTTGCTTATAAACGAAAATATCTGGGTTTGACCAGTATTCCCAAGTGACTAGCCCAACTACAGATAAAAAAATTGCAGTGCCCCAAAAACCAGGTCGCCCTAGATTCCATAACCTGGCTTTGAGATAGCGTAAGTAGGCGGGAGGATAATGACGATTTGGCATGAAATTAATAATTGAAATTTACTCGAAATCTGTAAAACTTGATGGAAGCTGAAGGTGTTGGTGTTTAATTATTTTGTTTTTCTCAACAGGAATATCTCAACTGAAGTTGGATAGTAATTTTATCCTAACTTCTCCATCAGTTATTAGTCAGTACCAACAGACATGTAGTAGTCAAAAATTTATTTTTTAGCGGCTGGAGTCCTTTGGCGAGATTTTTTAGAAAGTTATGGCAATTTATGCTTATTTTTGGGTATCGGTAACAGTGGATAACATTAGGAGTTGACAACTAGTCTAATTTATTGTTGTAGCTGGACAAAAGTTCAACTTTTTTATTTTCTAGTTAGGAAATTAAACTGTGTGCTGCAATGCTTCGATACGCCTCTGAAGGCACTGGGCTGCACCGTACTATTAACCAGGAGACTACAGCAATGATGAAAGCTGAAGATATCATGACCAAAGATGTAGTTACCATTCGCGGTTCGGCGACTGTTGCTGAAGCAGTGGGGCTGATGAAGGAAAAAAAATTGCGATCGCTGGTTGTGGATCGTCGCTATGACAATGATGCTTATGGCATTGTCACAGAAACGGATATCGTTTACAAGGTAACAGCCTACGGTAAAGATCCAAAGCAAGTGCGGGTTTATGAAATTATGAGCAAGCCCTGCATTGTGGTAAATCCTGATTTGGGTGTGGAATATGTAGCGCGATTGTTTGCTAACACTGGTATTCATCGAGCGCCTGTGATTCAAGGCAAGCTGTTGGGTATCATTTCGATTACCGACATTTTGACCAAAAGCGACTTTGTGGAAGCACCAAAAGCCCTATTGCTGGAGGAGAGAATTCAAAAAGCCATTGAGCAATCTCGGGCTATTTGCACCGAACAAGGTGCTTATTCTAAAGCCTGTGCAGCCGCCTGGGATGAGGTAGAAGAACTTCAAGCAGAAGCCGCTCATCAGAAAGCTGAGGGTATGGTATCAGCCAAAGTATCTTTTGAAGAATACTGTAAGGAAAACCCAAATGCACCAGAATGTCGAAATTATCATCCGTAATTGAAGTGTGACGATGAAGAGGTAGGGAGGCAGAGGGCAGGGAGCAGAGGGGGAAGAAATAATTTTTTATCAGAAAAAGCTAGGTTCAAAACCTCGCCCCTTGTGGGCGAAAAAATCCTTGTTTCTCAAGGTAGGTAAAAACCCCACCCCTTGTGGGTAGCTGAATTAATTGCGAATTGCGAATTGGTTTTATCGTTTGGCAACTCGCATCAATAAAAATAGACCTATTCCCAAAAAAATAAAGTTGGGCAACCAAGCCCCTATAAAGGGAGAAAGGGCACCTGCTTGCGCGATCGCACCACTAATAAAGAAAATTAAGTAGTACGAAAAAATAACTACGACACTAATCCCAAAGCTGGTACCTCTTCCAGTTCGTTGGGGTATGCTCCCCATCACTGCACCTACTAAGCCAAAAACTACACATACAAAAGGTAAAGAGATTTTTTGTTGAATCCGTACTTGGAGTTTACGAATTTTTTGGCGATCGCCACCAAGATATTCAACTTCTAGTTGATCTAGTGCTTCAACAATATTCATCTCACCATAGTCCCGACTTTTTTCTGCCAGACTTAATGGCGTGCGCGGTAGTTGCAGTTGTTGGTGTTCAAATCTGACGATGTTGCGATAAGAGCGATCGGCAGCGACAAAATATATAGTACCGTTGTAAAAATCCCAGACATTTTGAGAAGGATTCCACTGGGCAGATTCTGATACCACAATTTGATTCAGATTTTTTGTTGAACGGTCTATAATTGTCAAACCTGACATCCGCTTACCATCAAATTGGTCGGCGTAAAACAAGCGTGTTAATATCCTATTCTTAGAGCCATCCGGCTGTGTAACATCCTGGTATTCAGGATAGAAAATATTCTGCTGTTTTAAAGTTGGCTTATCTGATTTGAGGGCATTATCCAGAGTCATTGCCGCTTGGTAATTTGCTGCTGGTGCAATTTGTTCGTTAAACACAAATGTCATTCCTGTAACCACAAGACTCAACAGCACAGCAGTTAGCACTAGCCGATAGACACTCACCCCACAACTACGTAGGGCAATTAGTTCGCTCTCGCTAGAAAGACGACTGTAAGTCATCAAAGTAGCCAATAGCGTAGACATAGGGAAGGCTAAAACGATAAAGTTAGGAAACTTTAACAAAAAAACCTGAATGGCAATGTCTATGGGTAGCCCAGATTCTACAATTTTTCTGACTAAATCAAATACAGCATCGATGGTAACGCCAATTGATGAAAAAGCTCCGACACCAAAGAAAAACGGCGCTAACAATTCGCTAGCAAGGTAACGATCCATGATCGTAAAAGGCAGCAGCGAAAAGAGGTTGAAGAAAGACGTAAGTTTCTTTGATATCATGACTAGCTTGAAAAATCCAATGTTAGCAACCCTGGCGAAATAAACGATATCTAAATTTAGGATTAAAATTTAATTTTAAATACCTGAAAATTAACTAATAAATTTATGTTTAAAATTTCAAAATAGCCTTTTAAATTATTAACTAAACAATGATTAATTTAGACTTGAAAATTATTACCTAAATAGTATTGTCGTACCAGGGGGTTGCCGTAGAGTTCGTCAGCACCGCCAAAAGCGAGAATTTGTCCCTCGCGCATTATATAGGCGCGATCAGTGATGGCTAGGGTTTCACGGACATTATGATCTGTAATTAAGATTCCCATGCCGCGATCGCGCAGTTGTGCGACAATTTGCTGAATTTCTGAGACTGCGATCGGATCAACTCCCGCAAATGGTTCATCTAAAAGTAAAAATTTTGGACCTTCTTGTCCAGCAGCTAAAGACCTTGCTAATTCCGTCCGTCGTCGCTCGCCACCAGAAAGTTGAATTCCTTTGCTATTGGCTAATTTTTCCAAGCGAAACTCCCGCAGTAAAGTTGTGAGTCGTCTTGACCACTCCCATCGTGGCACATTCGTTTGCTCTAGCACCAACAGAATATTATCCTCTACCGAAAGCTGGCGAAAAACACTTGGTTCTTGTGCTAAATAGCCAATACCCAGCCGCGCCCTTTCGTGCATTGGCATTCCTGTAACGTCTAGATTACCCAGCCAGACTTTTCCTTGATTGGGTTTTTCTAAACCTGTGGCGATGTAAAATGTCGTCGTTTTACCAGCCCCATTGGGGCCTAGTAAACCAACGACTTCGCCCTGAGCAACAGAAAGATTGACACGATTGACAATTACTCGCTTGCCGTAAGATTTGTGAATATTCTCTAAAACAATTTTCATTGTTCGTGCCTTTTCTTGATGGTAGATGCTAATTAGAACGCTTGAATGCTGGTGTCTGTGGAGCAGGTGTTGCAGTTTGCCCAGCATTATCTGATTCCTCAATCATGTAGATGGACTCTACCTGACGGTTGGATTGGGGTAAGGCAACAAATCGCCCTTCGTCAATTAAATAGGTTACTTTCTCCGCCCGGATACTGTTACCGCCCTGTTGCAAAATATAGACGTTCCCACTGAAATCAATCCGGCGTTCCTTACTAAAGTACTGTGCTTGGGCAGATGTTGCCTGAATCTGGCGAGAAGGATACAACATTTGCACGTTACCCCGAGCAGTGATTACTTGGTTTTTCGCGTCATATTCTTGCACATCAGCGCGGATAGTCAGGGGGCGATTTCCTACAGATGTTTGAGCGGTGGCGGTTTGCACTTGGGTAGGGAAGGCAAAAGCGCCCAAGAGTGCAACTGGTAGCATTAAAGCTAATCCAAAGCGACGCATCTGGGATATGGGCAATTGATAGCAGGGCATCATAGCAATTGGGGATTCAGGATTTCAGCTTGCATTCTAATTATCTCAAGTACTTTATCCAGATATGAAATATACAATCTGGAGTGATTTCCGATAACTACTGGCTGAAATAGTGACGCTACCCCCAACCTCAAGGTTTCAGGAAATTGACATCTGAGCGAAAATAACGTAAGCACGACGTTGCTGAATTGAAGTATGAATCTAGATGTATAGACGTAGCGGTGCTACCTCTCTACAAGGATTTTGGTATTACGCAAAATCATTTTCATACATGGAATCAGTACAACGCCGTAGGGACAATACCCTGCTTTAAGCCGTTTTGCGTCTACATGAATTGTGCCTACTGAGCATTTCGGGCAACGCACAATTAATTACCAGATGTCTAATCATTAGACAGCACAATTCTAGGCAAAGATAAGACTTGATTTTCACCCAAATCACCAGATGTAATCAAGTCTTGCCCTACTTGTTGTAATGTCGTTAATAACACTGCGCTCTGACTCAATAGCTCATCTACGTCAACGCCATTGTAGCTGGATGGGTAACGACGGAGGCGATTGCTACCTTCTCCCAACAGAATTACTGCACCTCGCCAGTTGCGATTCTCCAAATGATACAGGGCTACAGAAATTTGGAGAATGCCTTGATAAAAGGTTTTTTCCGGTTCGCCAGCTTCAATCCACAAAGCCTCTAAAGTGTCATGACAAGCGTAAAACTGACCAGAATTGAACTGTTCTACGCCTTGCCAAAACTCTTGGGGGATGGTTTCGCTCATCCCATGCTGTCTCGTACTTCTTTAATTGTTGCGAGAGAGATGTCTTGTTTTTCTCCAGCAAACTCGTTGTCAGGAGTGAGGAACAACATACAATGGCACTCTTTGCGTTCTCTCATTGGCACACAGGGACAGTTCCAATATGTGGCGTGAACTTCAGCCTCTTTATCTTCGTAATGGCGACAGGGACATAAAGGCGCACCTAGATCATCTTTATGTTTTGCTAGTCCTTCAATCACAACTGCGGTAACAGAAGGCTCAGAACAGAAGTATGTTCCAGTACGCTTGGCGTATTGTTCGGAAAAATGCCGCATTGCCTCTAGGCTTTTATCGCTGGATTTTGTGTTATGTTCTGATGTGATCATGTCGCTCATAATTTAAATATTTCTTTGCATTGTACCTCAGCCTCACTAAGGGATTACGGGTGGATTTCCCCAACCTTACCCGTTCAAGTTGTTTTACCTTTGCTTAAAGGTTGATATGTCTGGTGTGCTGGGATCAGAGAAAATTTAAGAAATCGCAGAAGCTTAACTTGCGTGGGGAGTGGGGAGTAGGGGAAGCAGGGGAAGCAGTGGAAGAAGAACTATTGATTATTGACCAATTCCTAATCCCCAATGCCCAATGCTCTACCAGTTCTTGGAATTTATGAAGGTAATGTTTTTTGTAGCTGGGGTTGTAGAGGGCGATCGCTTTGCAAAACTATACCAGGATGTTCCCAATTGATTACCTCTTGTTCTGCTGGTAAAGAAATATTTGGCCACAAAACCCAGCGACTGCCTTGAGTAAGAGTAGCAAGGCTTAGGGGGTTTTGAGTCAGCCAAATCAAAGGGTAGTTTTTAGGAACTACTGAACTGGCATCTTCTAATGCTCTGGTTGCTGCGAGGGTTTCTAGTACAAAGCGATCGCCTTTAATTAAATCTGTTGATGCTGTCCATAGTTGCACCTGTAATTGCTGTTGCTGTGCATAAAAATACAGCGAAGCTGCGGCAATTACTGCTTGTTCAAAGTTTTCTTCTTCCCAATTACTAGCACTATCAACGGCAATAACTATTTCTTGTCCACCTGTGACCACTTCTAACTCCCGTACTCTTAATTCTCCATAGCGGGCACTACTTCGCCAGTGAATCAGACGGGTGGGATCTCCGATGCGGTAAGGACGGAGCGATCGCACCAGCCCCGTTGTCGCTGTCTGCAAGGGTTTACCACGAGGATCGCCCCTTTTGCTCTCTTCTTGCCCCATCTCATCCACTAGGGGGCAGGTAGCCAAGGGTAACACTGTGGGATAAACGATCGCTGTGGCAGCACAATCACGCTGACGGCGACACCAGAATAATCCCAAAGGCGCACCAGAACCAAGTTCGACTGTATGCCAGCGATAAACGCCCCGGCGCTGGGTAGGGTGGTAATATATCCAACGGTAACTACCTTGGCTAGGAATTGTTTCGATTGCCTTTTGTACTGGTTTCCCTAAGACGAAGGGTAGTATATCTTCAACTTGCAATAAGCTTACAGGCTGCTGTGTCTGATTGCGGATTTCTAATTCTACAGTGAGATCGTCGCCTGCTGACACAGGTTGTATGGGACGGCGGGTGATGGATAGATTTGTGAGCGATCGCGGCGGTAAGATGGCTGCTACACCCAAAAGGGCAAAACTAATGCCGCTAATGGCGTACAGCCAACCAGCCATCGTATTGATACCTGCACCAAAAAAACAAATAGCGGTTAATGCTAGTACCCAACCGCCATAAGTAGGGGCACAAGCGCGGGTTTCTAACCAATTGGTGATGGGTTTGATGATTTTCATGTTTCTTTTTTAACCCAACACCACCCAAAATTCACAGTGTCTCAGGGGTTGCGCCTGATGTCCTTATCGAAACCACTCTATAATTTGGCTTACAAATATCTCTCCATTAATAGCATTTGGAGATTAAGATTCTTCTAGTCTTTCCTTTTTAGTATAGGCACAAGCCTTATAGCCTTTCCCACTCTGGTGAGGTACGAAATCACTCCTCCCTAACCCTCCCCAAGAATAAGGGGAGGGTGCTCGATAGCGCGGGTGGGGTGTACTTCATTTGCTTGGGAAACGCTATAACTAGTCTTGAGCATTGCCGCCGTAAGCATCGCTTTCCGACCTCGACTTTTGCCAATAACTTTCTGTGTAAATGCGGTACAATTCACCACAATATCTGTACAGGATAACTTTCAAACACGCTGTCTTTAGTAATTATAGGTATGCTCTCCACTAAACTTTGAGAAATTATGAGCCGATCAAATGGATCTTTATGGTAAAAAGGCAGCTTTGCTAAATCATCTAAATGTTCTGGTCGTATTTCGAGCAATTCAATAGCGTTACCATAAACTTGTTGTTTGACCAACTCAGTAAAAGTCATTTCCAGTTTTAGCTTGTCGATACTGACCTTGATAGAAATTTCCCAAAGACTCGCAATGCTCAAAAATCTTTGATTTTCCTGATCTTCAATCAGGTTTTTTGCTGTCTCACTGAGATTGAAACTGCCCTCAATAAACCATAAAAACGTATGGGTGTCGAGCAGGAGCCTCATTGAGCGTATTCCTCAAAATCTGCCAACGGCTCATCAAAATCATCTGACATTTTTACTAAACCCCTAGCACTACCAAACTTGGGGCGTAACTCTACATTAAGTGGCACAATTTTGAAAGATGTCCCATCATTACGCGTGATGATGACTTCTTCTCCACCAGCCGCCTCTTCAATTAATTCTGCTAGGCGAGTCTCAGCTTCTTTCAAATTAACTTGGTGCATTGATAGTCTTTACCAGTTCTCTGGATTTTGGTGGTTTGCATCTATAAATTTATAATTGTATATGATTA
>NZ_DASQZC010000447.1:0-4758 GCF_035638895.1 Nostoc sp.
AGGTAGTTTGGGCAACCTTAGCAATGCGTGATGATGTGCAGGTGAGTCGCCTGTTTACAGATATTCACGAACAACTCCCTAGAACCCCGGAAATTATGGGATTTTCGATTTCCTGGGAACTGGATTATGTGAATATTTTAAATCTACTGGAATCTTTAGAAATTCCCATTCTGGCAACTTCCCGTAATGATTCTCATCCGATAATTTTTGGTGGTGGGCCGGTTCTCACAGCGAATCCTGAACCTTTTGCAGCTTTTTTTGATGTAATTTTACTAGGGGATGGCGAAAACCTCTTGGGAAATTTCATTGAGGGGTACAAAGAAGTGAGAAATGCTTCTAGACAAACTCAACTAAAAAGACTTGCACAAATCCCAGGAATTTATGTCCCCAGTTTGTATGAGGTGGAATATCACGGCATAGATGGTGCAGTAAAGTCAATTAAACCAATTTCTCCCGAAGTTCCCGCAGTGGTACAAAAGCAAACTTACAGAGGAAACACGCTATCGGCATCAACTGTAGTCACTGAAAAGGCCGCCTGGGAAAATATTTACATGGTGGAAGTGGTGAGAAGTTGTCCAGAAATGTGCCGCTTTTGTTTGGCGAGTTATCTCACACTGCCTTTTAGAACAGCCAGTCTTGAAAGTTCATTAATTCCAGCCATTGAACGAGGTTTAGAAGTCACAAATCGGTTAGGATTACTGGGGGCTTCTGTAACTCAGCATCCAGAATTTGAGACTTTGCTAGATTATATTAGTCAGCCAAAGTATGATGATGTCCGTCTCAGTATTGCTTCAGTGCGAACCAATACCGTAACAGTGCAGTTAGCAGAAACATTGACGAAACGAGACACGCGATCGCTTACTATTGCAGTAGAGAGTGGTTCTGAGAAAATCCGCCAAATCGTCAACAAAAAGCTGCATAACGACGAAATTATTCAAGCGGCGGTAAATGCCAAAGCTGGCGGATTAAAAAGCTTGAAACTCTACGGAATGGCAGGAATTCCTGGTGAAGAAGTAGAAGATTTAGAAGAAACCGTGGTGATGATGCGTAATATCAAAAAAGCTGCGCCGGGATTGCGGTTAACATACGGATGCAGCACCTTTGTACCCAAAGCACACACACCGTTTCAATGGTTTGGGGTGAATCGCCAAGCCGAAAAGCGGTTGCAGTTTTTGCAAAAACAGCTAAAACCACAGGGGATAGAATTTCGACCAGAAAGCTATAATTGGTCGATTATACAAGCTTTGTTATCGAGAGGCGATCGCAGAGTCTCCCAACTCCTCCAACTGACTCGTGACTTTGGCGACTCTTTGGGTAGCTACAAACGTGCTTTCAAACAACTCAAAGGACAAATCCCCGATTTAGATTTTTACGTCCACGCCGAATGGTCAACAGAACAAGTATTACCTTGGAGCCACTTGCAAGGGCCTCTGCCACAGTCTACACTACTAAAGCATTTGGCTGAAGCTCAGAGTTATATCAACCCATCCCCCAAGGAACTACAGCCAGCACTGGGGGCTAGGGACTAGGGACTAGGGACTAGGAATTAAAGTTAGTTAATACCCAATACCCAGTTCCCAGTACCCAGTCCCCAATACCCAGTCCCAAAACTTGATGCAAAACACAGCCGAGTATTACTGCGCCTATTGCGGCGAACCGAACTTAACTTTTATTGATTTGAGCGCTGGAGGACAGCAATCTTACGTTGAAGATTGTCAAGTTTGCTGTAACCCAAATATTTTGTATGTACGGGTTGATGAAGATACCTTAGATATCGAAATTGATACAGAATCCGAAAGTTGAATTTTAGGTTTTTCTTTCCATGCTGCACTTTAAACATTCCTCAGTAATTAATGTCCCACCAGAAGTAGTTTGGAAATTTCACGAAAGGGCAGATATTTTGCAACTGCTGAATCCACCTTGGCAGCCAGTCCAAATGGTTCGTCGTGAAGGGGGGCTGAACGTGGGCGCTATCACAGAATTTCGCCTGTTTCTCGGCCCATTACCCTTAACCTGGTTAGCGCGTCATACTGAATGTGAAAAATATCGCCTGTTTACCGACGAACAGATATCTGGCCCTTTTGAATCTTGGGTACATCGACATGAATTTGAACCGGAAGCTGGCAAAACTAGGCTGACTGATGCTATTTCCTTCTCTATGCCTGGTGGAGGAACAGTTGAATTTGTCAGTGGTTGGTTAGTGCAAGTGCAACTAGAAGCTATGTTTCGCTATCGCCACTATGTAACGAAACGAGAATGTGAGTCGCAATAGCAAAATGTACAAATACCTCTGCTTTATAGGTAGTACCGCAAGGCGGAAGCCAAAAGGAGCTAGTGCGTTGGGCGGTGCCGACTTGTACCCCTATGGGGAATTAGCGTTCCCGCAGGGTAACAACTGGCTCTCAAAAGTCACGCATAATTGTATTCCAAGCTTTTGCGCCATTTGAAATAGTATGTTTATTTCGGCCGTATTGTACTAGTAAAAGCTATTATTGAACTTTTGTTAGATAAATCTTTGCTAAACTCCTTAAAATCTCATTCTTTAGAGTTGCTTCTACTTTGAAACTAAAGACAGATAGCGTCAAATTGCTAAGTTAAGTAATATGAATAATGTAATGAATTTCTTAAATTAACTTAATAATGACGGTTTATCTTAGTGATAAAAATGAAAATGCATACAATGGCAAAAATTGCAATGCTGCTGAACTTGTGCTGACACCTCAGACTGAATTTTGGAGCGATCGCTTAGGTATGGTTGGTTTTCTAGTTTACCTACCTTGGGAACGGCTACAGCCTAGTGCAGTATGTACCCGCACTCATTTTCTATACTCCCCGTTAATATTGACTGTCTTTGTTACAGACTGTTTACAAAGGATCAAAGATAAGACGCTGGTTATTGTAAATACCAGGTTCAACAGTGTCCCCACTCATATCACCCAACCTTTTAACTGAAAACAGTTTTTAGAATAGCAGTTGCTTGTGTAATACTAGTTAAAGTATCTTAATATTTCTATATATTTTCCAGAAGTGGCATTGTCCAGTGCAAAAAATTGACCACTAACAGATTTTATCGGTTAGTTGTTTTTGTGATGACTATATTTTATTTTTGAAATTTTCACCTGAATGCTAGGCGGAGTAAAAGCGTGATCCAGTTAGAACAACCACCCAGTCATCAAACAAAACTGACTCCAGTAGTGAAAAGTAAATCTCAGTTTAAAGCGCTTTTCATTCCTATTGTCATTGTTAGCGTATGGGTTATTAGCCTGAGTATATTACTTTCACTTGACATCTCCAAGCTGAAATTTTGGATGTTATCGCCTGTTATACTTTGGCAGACATTTTTATATACAGGATTATTTATTACATCTCATGATGCCATGCATGGGGTAGTATTTCCCCAGAACCCCAAGATTAATCATTTTATTGGGACATTAACATTATCTCTTTATGGTCTTTTACCATATCAAAAACTACTGAAAAAACATTGGTTGCATCACCATAATCCAGCAAGCAAAATAGACCCAGATTTTCATAATGGTAAACACCAAAATTTCTTTGCTTGGTATTTTCATTTTATGAAAGGTTACTGGAGTTGGGGACAAATAATTGCGTTGAGTAGTATTTATAACTTTGCTGAACGCATACTCCATATCCCAAGCGATAATCTAACTTACTTTTGGGTGATACCCTCGCTTTTGAGTTCATTACAATTATTCTATTTTGGGACTTTTTTACCTCATAGTGAACCAATGGGAGGTTACATACAGCCTCATTGTGCCCAAACAATTAGCCGTCCTATTTGGTGGTCATTTATCAGTTGTTATCATTTCGGCTACCACGAAGAACATCACGAACATCCCAATGTTTGTTGGTGGCAGTTACCAGAAATTTACAAAGCAAAATAGTTATTGTTTCTCTAATATCATGGCAAATGGCAGCAACACCCACACACTAATCTATATAGTTTTAGCAAGATGTTCTTTTAACTAATAGATTATCCTGCTTATGCCAATTAATAATTCTCGTCTTGTCACCTACAGCCCTGCTTATACAATCGTTCCTACTTACGAGTGCTTTAATCGCTGTAGTTACTGCAACTTTCGCAGTGAACCGGGTAAAAGTTCCTGGATGAGTATTTCAGATGCAGAAAGTATTTTAAAATCGCTTCAAAGCGAAAAAGTCTGTGAAATCCTTATCCTCAGTGGTGAAGTGCATCCCCATTCGCCAAGGCGTCAGGCGTGGTTTGGGCGGATTTATGATTTGTGTGAATTAGCACTTTCAATGGGGTTTTTACCGCATAGCAATGCAGGGCCCCTGAGTTTTGAGGAAATGCAAAAGCTGAAACGTGTGAATGTTTCGATGGGGCTGATGTTGGAACAGTTAACGCCAACATTGTTAAATAGTGTACATCGACACGCACCGAGTAAATTACCAGAAGTTCGTTTACAACAATTGCAATGGGCGGGAGAGTTGCAGATTCCTTTTACAACTGGGTTACTCTTGGGAATTGGAGAAACTGTAAATGATTGGTGGGAAACTTTAGAAGCTATTTCTAACTTGCATCAACGTTATCATCACATTCAAGAAGTGATTCTGCAACCTCATAGTCCTGGACATCAGCAAACTTTTGATGCACCACCTTTTGATCCCCATGAATTACCAGAAGTAATTGCGAAAGCGCGTGAGATTTTACCGCCAGATATTACTATTCAAATTCCGCCCAATTTAGTTAAAGATAACTGTTGGTTACTCGCTTGT
>NZ_DASQZC010000448.1:0-6987 GCF_035638895.1 Nostoc sp.
CGTGGTAAACATTAACTTTAACGCCATAGCTGGCTAGTAATTGCCCTAACTGGTCTAAAGTCATACCTTGGCGAGATACAACTTCAGGAGTTAGCACTTTTTTTGTATTATCATTACTAAAAAAGTTTTCTTGAGTAAATACTCGATATGGCTTGTACTGCGGTACTTCTGGTGCTGGAATTTGTAGACCATTCAGCACCATAACCATACTTGCAACACCACAATATGCCTGATTATTTTGAGTGGTGAATTGCATACTCAGTGGAAAGAAGTCTTCATTTGACTTACTCTGAAATAATAATTTTTCACCTTCATCTGTATTAAAACCTATTAAGTTAGAGGAAAGCGGTAATGTTTGAGAAAAAACGCTTCCACTATAGATACATAAGCCAATAGTTAAAGCTTTAAAAAATGTTTTACTTATTTTTCGCAACATAGCATTTATAAGTACTGTAAAATTTTCAAATCAGATCATATCAATAATCTCACGCCAAGATGCTAAACAAGTACAAGATTTTAGGAGAAATGGTATAAAAATGCTTACTGTTACTAAACCCAAGCGAGTTGCGCTGGCAATCTTTTCTTTCAGTGTTTTGCTTTACAGCCAAGTTGCCTCAGCTGCCTTAACTTTACCCTTACGCAGCAAAAAGGGGATGGTGGTTTCGGCCCATCCCTTAGCTAGTGAAGCGGGAATTTTGATGTTAGGCAAAGGTGGTAATGCAGTGGATGCAGCTGTCGCTACAACCTTTGCAATCTCAGTAGTCGAGCCTTTCTCAGCCGGAATCGGCGGCGGCGGATTTTTGCTGATGCATTCGGAGAAAACTGGCGAGATGAAAGCGCTAGATTTTCGTGAACGCGCACCCCTAAAAGCTACAAGAAATATGTATCTAGACGCAAAAGGAAAGGTGCGCCCCAATGCAAGTATTAATGGTTATTTGGCAGTAGGCACACCAGGAACAGTGGCGGGACTTTATGAACTGCATCGTCGTTATGGTAAGCTTCCTTGGCAAGAGGTAATGAAACCTGCGATCGCACTTGCTAATGGCTTTGTCCTCAGTCCTCACATTACTTGGCGTTCCCTTCCAGAGTACAAAAACCGCAAGGAAGCAATTCTCAACAATCCAGCAGCACGGGAAATTTTTACTCGCAATGGTGAGTTTTATCAACCAGGTGAGAAGCTAGTGCAGCGTGATTTGGCAGGTACTTTAACAGAAATTGCCAAAAATCCCCAAAGTTTTTACACCGGAAGTATTGCTAGGGCGATCGCTTCTGATATGGTAAAAAATCGTGGTTTAATTACTCTAGAAGACCTCAAAGCCTACAAAGCAATCTGGCGGACTCCTGTTTGTAGCAATTTTCGTAAAGCTAAAATTTGCTCAATGCCACCACCGTCATCAGGAGGCGTTCATCTATTGCAGATTTTAAATATTATTGGTGACACTGATTTGAAATCTTTGGGATGGCATCATCCCGACACTATACATTTAATGATCGAAGCAATGAAGATTGCTTACGCCGATCGCTCAGAATATTTAGGCGATCCTGATTTTGTCAAAGTTCCTGTGCAAGAACTGCTCAGTCCAGGTTATGCCAAAAAACGCCGTCAAGAAATTAATATGCAAGTAGCTAGACCTTCGACCGAGGTAAAGCCAGTAGATAAAGAGACACTACAACGTTTTAGTCAAGCTAATAATCAGAAATCGAAAAATAATATCATTCCATCATCGCTTCAGTCTCTACAGAAGACAAGTCGCCATGAATCTACTGAAACCAGTCACCTTACGGTTGTAGATGAAGAACGCAACGCCGTAAGTCTGACTTTCACGATTAACCTTGGTTTTGGTGCTGGTGTCGTGACACCGGGAACTGGAATTGTCCTCAACAATCAGATGGATGACTTTGCTTCTGCGCCAGGAGTCCCTAATGCATTTGGTTTGGTTGGTAACGATGCCAATGCGATCGCACCTCGTAAGACTCCCTTATCTAGCATGACTCCCACAATTGTTACAGAAAATGGTCATTTCCGCATGGCAGCAGGTGCGCCTGGTGGTAGCACTATCATCACCCAGGTTTTGCAAGTGATCCTAAATGTGCTGGAATACAATATGGATGTTGGCGCGGCTGTTTCTGTTCCACGCATACATCATCAATGGCTTCCAGATCAGTTGCGTGTGGAATCCTGGGGCTTAGATGCTCTCACTATAGAAGACTTACGCCGTCGGGGACACAAAATACAGGAAACTATTCCTTGGGGTAATGGTAATGCGATCGCTGTAACATCTGATGGAACTCTAGAAGGGGCCGCTGATCCTCGCGGTGAAGGTTCTCCCAGAGGTTTGTGAGGGAGATGAGAAATTAGAAAGACGCACAGACAGACACCAGAGAATCACAAATGGCCAATGACTAATACTTCTCTAACGAGAGGCTACGCTCAGTACAAGTGACTAATGACCAATGACCAATAACTATTGATTTTGGGCTGTTGACTCTACGTAGCTGCTCCTGCCAAACTCATTTGCCCGTGCGCTAGGTACTAGTGTCCAACCTGCTTTGAGAAGTTTTTGATAAGTTGCCCAACCTTTAGAACCACCAGGTATTTGATAATCTGGGACTGTAAAACCTCTAAAAGCTGTATAAGGACGCCAAGGTTGATTAGGTTCTGTCTGCAAATACAAAATTTTCTCTCCGTCACCACCAGACTTAGGTAACCAGCACATTTGTCGATGCATTGCAAACTCCTTGTACTTTTAGCTAATAATGCATAATAGCAGACTCTTGTCAAGCTAATTATCACCCTTCTGGGATACTTTTTTGTCTAACACTTTAGACAAAGCGTAATTAGGTTCTATCCATTTTTAGGATAATTACTTAACAAGTCATAGCTTGAAAGACATCTGCTAGAGGAACACGAAGATAAACAGCTTTCTCTCACCTTATTTATCGGGTGAGATTTTTCTAATGTATCCGCGTTTTTTGGGATTGTGTGTAACAATAACTACTGTTTTTGCAGAAGTTCGCAATTAGACGATTTGTTTTTCTGATTAGATACATAAAAACTATTGCTAATCTCGGAAATTACTTATAAAACTAGATAAGTCGGCATGATAAAACCCGTGTATATTTAGTTTTGCCAAAAGTGTGGAATAACCAATGCATAAGCTATTGGGTTATTTTACGTAGATATTGAAAAGAATCACGAGCTTTTTGAGCAGGAAATGCGAAATTTTTTAAATAGTATTCATCTTTCTGAAGATGAAGAGAAAAAAAATTGTGAGATCGTTGATCGTGTGTACCAAGCTTTCACAATTATGTTTGATGGCTTTAAGCTTTTATTGGGCAAACGGAGCAAGGCTAAAACTCTTTGCCAAAGTCAATTTTTTTAACGTAGACGCGGAGCGGCTTGCCGCAGGCTACCGCAAAGGACGCAAAGAGAAGAAAGAAATGCTTAAGTGAACTGTATTTCTATATATCAATCCTAAATAAGTTGTGAAAATCGAGAGACTCAGATCCCCAGATACCCGACTTCTCAAAGAAGTCGGGTATCTGATTGTACACGAATGATTTAGGACTGCTATATATCAAAATATGTTTAGTACAAAAACATCATATCAGTGCCTAAGAGGATCTTTTAAAAGTACTTTTGATTAAGCCAGAGTTGCACCTAACGCAACCGCCATCTCCTAGTGTATCTTCGCATTCAATAAGAAATTGGTCTTTGATAACCTATAACTTGGGTTATTACAAAGAAGGAGCATACAATTTATCGCCGACAATCTGGCGAATTGTCTCTACTAGTTGAGTGTATGCAAAGTCGGATAAAACTGGTTTTGCTCCTTGCAAGTTAATTGGTTGATCTAAATCAATCCATGACTTGCAACCGCCGTATTTAGGCTGATAGGGAATTTCTTGTTGGGGTAGTTTATATGTCCGCAGGAGGAGAACATAAAGCGGCTGGCGTGGTTTCCATTTGAGGCGATCGCTAATAAAATGCTCGTTCCAAATATGGAAGGGAAGCAATGTGTTGACAATAGACTCATCGCTAACTGGCAAAATATCTGTAATTTCAGCCCAACTGCCGATAGGAACTGTCTCTGGATGCCAACCTGATGTGACTGGATAAACACGATCCGCGTACTCAGCTTTCAGCATGAAAGCTTGTTGATGTTCATAAGTAGGATAAAGCAAAATTTGCTTGTGGGCAACTTGGAAATGTCCATTTCGTTCATGGATACCGCCTTTGCGGAGCAACATAATTGTTTCGCCACTTTCCAAAGCATTTATAGCGACTGCCCATTCTTTGAAAGCATGAAAAGTTGTAGTCAATTCCATCAGCATCTACTGTAACTCTGATTTAATTTCAAGCTAAGACCGATAACGTGTGAAACTATCTAGGGGAATGAATTAGAAAGCAAGCAGTTATGGACGTCTTTAGCACAGGGGTTGTTAACAGGTAAATTTGCTCATGGTCATAAATTTGACCCAGCAGATAACCGTGCTAAAAATAAACTGTTTCAAGGCGAAAACTTTGAACGTGCTCAACAGGCGCTACAACAACTGCGTCCCATAGCCCTTCTTCATAATTGTACACTTGCTCAGTTAGCTTTAGCCTGGTTAATTGCTCAACCCCAAACAAATGCAATTGCCGGGGCACGTTATCCCGAACAAGCACGAGACAACGCATTAGCCGCTCAAATTAACCTTTCCGCCGCCCAATTGGCAGAAATTGATGCCATTGGACGTATTGTTACCGACCATCTGGATAACAGTCCAATTATGTGGAATTGGTGACAATACAGTTTGGTTAACCATGCTTATCTATCTAAGATCCCATTAACTCTCTTAAAAAGATAGCCGGGGATCAAATCTATGATCCTATATTGCAAAATCTAACAAAACGTCAACTTTAGTAAACGAAGGGTTGTGACTCACAAACTTCAATGCTAATTTAAATAGTAGGACACCAAACACCAAACCAAACTAAAAGGGTCAATGACTTAGTGTCTCCTGTCATCAGCCCAAGCAAATTTCAGCATATTAAATATAGAAGTGGTAAAAAGCCAAATTGTAGAAGGCAAAGCCAAATCCTAAAGCGGAAAAACGCAATAATGCTGGGTTTGTTCGTTGTTTAGTCAACCTTAGTTATTAACTTTCAATTACTTAACTTAGTTTAACAATTTGAACCCTGTAAACTCGATAAAACCTGGTCAACCTCGACCAGGTTTTTGGTTTTTTATTGTCAGAGCTACGGCATGAGCAATGGATGCAAATGGTAACATTACCCTGGTAGCCTAAATACCTACAGTTAATCCTGGACGTTCCTGGTTATTAGTTACCTCTGTCATGCTTATGGCTATAAAAACTAGCGTTTTTGGTGCGAATTCTGTAAAAGTTAAAAAGCAAAAGCAGCCAGGGCATTGGCAGAAAACGACGCTGACTCAGTTTTTACGCTTGCCTTTGTACTTCCTAATAGCTCTGCTATGCATTCTTGGTTCACCCGTGCTGGCAAAAGTTCCTAGCTCAATTAATTTATCATCTCAACTACCAATTCACAATCTTACGTCGCTGGCTGTGGTCGCTCACCCAGGCTCATTAGTAGATCAGGGCAAAGTTTTATACAATGCCGGAAAGTTTACCAAAGCGGTAGAACTGTTACAACAGGCTGTTCAAGTATATAAGCAGCAAGGGGAGAGCATCAGACTGGCAGCGACACTGAGTAATCTTTCTTTAGCTTACCAACAACTCGGTGCATGGAATCAGGCACAGCAGGCAATTACAGAAAGCTTAAATTTGCTCAAAGTACAGGATGAAAACCAAAATCTGCAAATATTTGCCCAATCACTGGATATTCAAGGTCGTCTTCAACTGACAATGGGACAGGCGGAGGCGGCTTTAGCAACTTGGCGGCAGACGGAAGAAATTTACAAGCAAGCAAATAATCAAAGCGGCGTGGTGCGATCGCTCATCAATCAAGCACAGGCGTGGCAAATCCAAGGATTTTACCCTCGCGCTGTCAAAACACTCGATCATGTTAGTCAGACTTTAAAATCTCAGCCAGACTCTATAGAAAAGACAGTGAGTTTGCGATCGCTCGGTGATGCGCTTTTGGTAGTGGGCGATTTGGAAAAGTCACGTCAGGCGCTAGAAGAAAGTCTGACGATTGCTCGAAATCTGCAATCAAGCGTTGATATTAGGGCCAGCCTGTTCAGCCTGGGGAATAATGCTCTTAAACAACAAGATAAAACAAAGGCGATCGCTTTTTATCAACAAACAGTTGCAGCATCTCCCTCACCCATTACAAAAGTCCAAGCGCAACTAAATTACTTGGGAATACTCATTGAAGATCAACGATTGGCAGAGATTCAAACTCTCTTGCCGTTGATTAAGTCCCAAATCGACCAACTCCCCCTTAGCCGTGCAAGTATTTACGCCCAAGTAAACTTTTCTCAAAGTCTAGCAAAAATAAAGAATGGCATATTGCACGTATCCAGTCAGAATTACCATAAAGCATTCAGTAACCAAGACTCAGCAGTATTACTCGCCAACGCTATCCAGCAATCCCGCAGTTTAGGGGACAAGCGAGCAGAAGCCTATGCACTGAAGAGTTTAGGGGGCTTGTACGAAGAAACCAAGCAGTGGTCAGAGGCGCAAGAGGTTACCCGACAAGGATTAGCTTTGGCACAGAGCAGCAATGCACCAGAAATTACCTATACCTTAGAGTGGCAATTAGGTAGATTGCTGTGGGCACAAAAAGATATTAATGGTGCGATCGCGGCTTATGATGGTGCTGTGGCAACTCTCCAGTCTCTTCGCAGAGACTTAGTAGCCAATAAAGATGTCGTGAGCCAAGATGTGCAATTCAACTTCCGGGACAGCGTGGAACCCGTTTACCGAGAGTCAGTTGAGTTACTCCTGAAATCCCAAGAAGGAAAATCACCAGATGAAAAAATATTAGAGAAAGCACGAGAGCGCATTGAAGCACTCCAAATA
>NZ_DASQZC010000449.1:0-2890 GCF_035638895.1 Nostoc sp.
TTTTTTTAAAATTACCATTAAGTAGGTGGAAAAATTTACAAGTATGTCAACTTACTTTTTGCTGTGCATCTACCGCGAGTATAATAGTGAAACCTTTTGTCTCTAACTATGTCGGTGTTGATGCCATTGCCAAGCATGAGCGAGGATTTGATAGGGTGCGGACACCAACCTAAAACTTTAATTGCTTTGTCGCTGTTACCAACTAAAATAGATGGGTCGCTAAGTTGGCGATCGCTATTTTCAACGACTTGCCCAGTATCTAGGATATCGACATAAAAATTATCAAAATTAAAAAGCTTTAGACAGTCCTGCTTGTTTTAAAACTGCGTTAGCTGTATGGCGTGATTTGATATAACTATCTACTACAAAACGACGGTCTGTAATTGGACTATACCAAATTTCATGGTCTCCCTTACCTTGCCTTTGAAAGTAGCACCCAGCTTCCACAAGCATCTTTTTCAACTCAGGAGTAAAAGACACACCCATTTAGGAAACCACCTCTATTAACTCTTGTCGATGGCTGGTTAATTCAAAGCTGATAGAACCCACATAATTAGAAGGTACAATTCGATTCAGAACAAGGAGTTCTGGAATAATTTCTCTGAGCTTTTGCGTAAGAGACTCAATCGTAGAAGCTTCTGTTACTAATCCTGGCACGTTTTCACTAGTTGCTACCCAAACTTCTGCATCCTTATCCCAAAATGCATCAACCTTCAATGTGTTTTGTGTCATGATAGAGCGTTAAGCACTAATTTACGATAATAATTCAAGTTTAAAACAATTGAATAGCTTTTTTGATGAAGTATCGCATAGCTAGATAAAAACGTATCTTACAACTTAAGAATAAAACTATCTCGCAGATGAAAGTCAGCCTCCGCACCTCTATGAGTTAACGCCCAGTAAGTCACCTCACCATTTCTGTATTTAATAACGGTAGTAATGCTAACTTCAATAGCTTGTTCTGCCGAAATGATTTTACCCAAATCTACATCCAACACAAGTATTAAACCATCGGCTTGATTTTGAACATTAAACGATAGATTTTCAAACGCTGTTTCCTCTTGCATTCCTTGACGATATCCATCAAAGAGATAGATATTCCAGTGTCCGGCGGGGGAGAGGTTAAATTCCCAATACCGTTGAGAATCTTTGACACCAAGAAAGAACTCGAAGCAGGTGTCTTCCCAAAGTTCATGCTTGCGTGATGGAGTATTTGATGGTGGGGCGATTGCAATTTCTTTTAAATCGTCCTCAAGGATATAGCGGATGGCAAGTTTATTACCATTTCTGGAAATATTACCTGCAATTTTCAAATTAGGCAGGGATTTGGTAGAAGGAAAGGGTTGCAGGGAAAATGTCTGTTCGCTCATTTCATATCTTTAATAATGTTGCAAATCTGCGTTTCTTGCGATTCAATACTTTCGGTAAGCTTAAACTGGACAATCGCTCTTGCCAAGTTATGTTCTGGATGCTTGACTTTGAAGTAGACATTCCCAGCTAAATAATCAGCAAAAAATCTCAATCCTAGCTCAAAAGCGATGAGACGAATTGCGTCGTATATATATGCATAGTCATTCTCAGTCAGAAATGCCTTTGCTACCGAAAGATAACCTTGTAAGATTCCCTGACACAGATCGGTATCGAAATAAACACTGTCCCAATTCTCAGTTTCTTCTCCGGCCGGATTGCAACCCGATCGCAGGCAATCACCAATATCGTAATGTACCAGACCGGGTTTAACGGTGTCGAGGTCGATGACGCTGACGGCTTGCTGGGTAGCAGTGTCAAACATCACGTTATTGATTTTTGGATCGCCGTGCATCAAACGCAAAGGTAGCTTGCCTTCAACTTTGGCATCTTCTAGGATATGTGCAAAGGCTTGGCGATCGCTAACAAACTGTAAGCAATAATTAACTTCCGAAGATTGGCTAGCAATAGTTTTCGCCAACACTTCCTCGTAATGCTGGAGATAAAGCGGTGTAATATGGAACCCTTGAAGGGTATCGGCGAGTTTTTCTGGTGGCAAATCGCTGATCAAATTGTGGAACATCCCCAAGGCATAACCGATTTCTTTCGCGTGTGAGCGATCGCGCATAGTATCGAAAGACTGGGAGCCTTCAATAAAGCTGATCGCCCGCCAAAAGGAGCCATCTGCATCCCTCCAGTAGTCTAGAGCATCCTTAGTTAATAGTACGCGTGGCACTTCCCAGCGACGATTTGGAGGCGTATGCTGTAACCGTTTGCGAACATGCTCAGTGAAGGTACGCATATTCTGCATAATCAGTTGTGGCTGCCGAAATACTTGCGTGTTGATGCGTTGCAAGACAAAATATTGTTCTTCTGAATCATCTAGATTTACTAAGAAGGTGTCATTGATATTACCACTTCCAAAAGCTTTAACGCCTGTAACCTTCCCTAGCCCAGCGAATTGATAAGCGATCGCAACCAGATTCTCTGCGCTTCGTGTATTGAATTCTTCCGTCATGTTGTTAACCTGTACTACTCCTCACATACATTGCACAAAGGCAATAGGGGATATCGTAGCGCAAGTGTCAAAATAATTTGTAATCTCATGTCGTGTCAAATTACCCATAATAAAAGAACCCCACCCCCAACGCCTCCCCGCTTGCGGGGAGGGGAGACAAAGCGTAGCTTTGGCGGGGTGGGGAACTTCTGGTTTAAGCAATCAAGGGGATATGATATAATTCTTCGTAATTTTTAAAAGTACTACAGATTAACACAGAGCGCGATACCGAATAGCCCATCGGAGATATCGCTCTCGCCAGCCCCGTGCTAATTCAATTAGGAAATTTCGTCACTATCAACCCACTCATCATAGGATGAGTCATAACCAATGTAATGAACAAAGTATTGCTGATTTTGGATTTGC
>NZ_DASQZC010000450.1:0-7644 GCF_035638895.1 Nostoc sp.
GCCCAGCGATCGATAGTCCGGCGGGTAACACCAAGGACGGTGGCGATGTCTTCGGGTGACTCACCTGTAATATACTTTGCCTCAGCAAGTTTAATTTTGTCGCCGTCTTTTTTCCGAGACATTATTTAGGACAATATAGAAATTATGATTTTATAGACAAAACCAGAATTCCCTACTGAGTAGCGATCGTAACCTTTTTATCTGATTTGTCTATCGTGTTTTTTATGGACGATTTTCCTCCAAAACGGGTTGAAGATGCCCTAAAATTTTGCTGTTGCTCTCCCTACTCAAGGCGTCAGATTTGTATTTACGCCGGAGGTGGGAGTAGTAGCCAGCATAATAGAGTCGCCACCACGATTGGAACGCCCAATTGAGCTTCCCGGACTACGAAGAAGCGAGGTAGTCACTCCATCAACAGAAAACATCGTCGGACGCTGGCAAAGATACGATAATATCAGCGCAGATAGTGGATATGATGGGCTTGGGCTTCGCACTTGTAAATACAACGCCTTATCAAGAATGCTACGCTGTGCCGTGAACCCGTGCGGCCCGTGTGAAGGGTGTACACATTATGAAAAACTTTGACTGGTTTACGGCACTGATGATGCTTGCCATTGCCGAAAACACCATCTGCTTTATTATTCAAGGTGGTTGGCTTGCTGTATTTGGGCTGATGTTTGGAGGTTTTTGGGTGTGGTTGGCAATTAATGACTGGAGACGACATCAAATTATCAAGGCGGATGCTGTGAGTCGGGCTGAAACTACCGACATACAGAGGATGTCAGAGGTTTTTCGGAGGGTAGCAAGAATAGGAATTAGTTCTTCTGAATTCTCCGATGCTTTGAACAATGCTTGCTCTGAGCCGCAATTCATTGGTGATGTGAGTTGCAAGTGGAATGCGGGATCGCCCTATATACGGTGTGCTATAAATCCCAGTGGAGAGTGCCAGGGGTGCAAGGATTATGAGAGAATTTGATTTATGAACTATCAGCAATATCTAGAACTCAAAGGTGAACCACCCATCAAGCTTGCCGACGGAAAATTCGGCTTACTAATTTGAGGCGATGAGAAAGAGGCTGGGATTCAAGTTTTTGGTGAGGAGCAGCTAAGATGGATACCATTGTCATCCATTGAGATTGTCGGCGATGGTGCGTTAACTGAAATTATCACATTCCCAAATAATTACTACTAGAGTCTTCCGGGTTAGATTCAAGATATCGGTCGGTAATTGCAATACTCGAATGCCCCATAGTTGTTCTAACTAAATGAATTGGAGCGCCGCGAGATAGTGCGTGCTGACAGTGGGCATGGCGTAACCAATGCAAAGAAACCTTTGAATTCACTCCAGACTCAAGTGCTGCATTCTTGATTATCTTGTGTGCCATCACTCTGTCGATGGCGTTGCCCGTAGCTCCCACAAATACGCATTCATGTCCGCGCAGTTGCTCTAATTCCATCCATACCGCAATAGGTACTAACACAGTCCGCAGCTTCTCACCTTTACCAAGTACCGTAACTTGTACAACTCCCGAATCACGCTCTTGAAAGTCATTCCACTTCAACCTACAAGCTTCGCTAACTCGCACCCCAGTAGCATAAACGAGTCGGAGAAAACAGCGATCGCGGACTGATAATTTAGGACAATTAACCAACTTCAAGACTTCGGTTTGTCTAAGGATGCGTCCAGCAAGGGAGACATCGCCTTTGGGCATCTTGAGTGCCGCCGCCACATTAAAACGGATGTAATTAAGTTTAGTGGCAAAGGTAAACAGCGACTTGACAACATTGAGCTTGCGTTTTTTGGTAGTGGCTTTAATGCCCCTCTCATCCCAGAAGGTAGAGTAAGCTTGCAAATCCTCTAATCTGCACTCTTGTAGTTCTTTATTTACGAAGACTAGGAAGGCTTGTATGTCACGACGATATTCTTTTTGGGTAGAAACTGGCCTGCCATGCAGCCACATTTCAATTAGTTTTTGGTCGGTGGAAACGCGAGATAAGGAACTCATGAAAGCTAGTATTTATAATGCTTTAGAGTTCCTATAACAAAAGCCCGGTTTTGTTTTTAGTCTTCTACATCTTTCCAGACTTTTCGCCCAACAATGGAATATACCCGATTTGCAGGAATATCCATACTTTTTGCTATCTGCCCAGACTTTTCACCACTCGCGCGACGTGCGCGTATCTCCTTTACTTGATCAATGGTTGTATAAACTTTCTTCGGTTGCCTGTTTGATCGTCCTTTAGCAACCCTATCAGCAATATTGTCCTGGTTGGTCCCAGCAAACAAGTGCGATGGGTTTACGCAAGCAGGGTTATCACAACGATGCAAGATGTGCATTCCGTTTGGTATAGAACCATTTACCAGGCGATAGGAAACTCTATGAGCCGTAAATTCTCTACGTCTAATAGAAAATTTACCGTACCTACCATTTATTTTGGAACCAAGCCAAAGCCAGCAATCGCCAGAGCTATCAACGCACGACCAGAATCTAGCCTCAACCTCTGGCGTAACACTCATCTCATTGATCGAAAAAATGGGACGAATTCGATTCCTTTGTAGCTGAGGCTTCCGACTCTTTTTCTTGCACTCCTTGCAAGCCCCAGCCCTTCCGTCCGATTTGCGCGAATCTCTATGGAAATTTTCTAAAGACTGTAAACGCCTACATCGGCAGCAGCACTTAGCTGTCACCGATTGATCGCATAATAAAAGCATGGCGGCATACCTCAATCACAGGTTTGTCGTTTAGAGGCTCGTAGTGTTACCAGCACTGGCGAGTCTCGCTATCCCTTATTATACAACGGTTTCGGGTTCATGCAGCCTGTTTTTTAGCAACAGGTGCAACTGTTTCCCTAAAAGCTTTCCCTGGCGAAAAACCAGGTACTCTAGTTGCTTGAATTTGAATGGGATCACCAGTGCGAGGATTCCTAGCTTCCCGTGCCGCCCGATCGCGCCGCTCAAAGCTTCCAAATCCCACCAATGTCACCTTCTCGCCATTGGCGACAGCTTCAATAATCGCCTCCAGCGTGGCAGTTAAAACCGCATCAGCTTGCTTTTTGGTAACACCAGCCTTATCAGCCAGAGCATCTACTAATTCACCCTTGTTCATAAAATGCCTCAAAGTGCCAGAACATAAGGAACTCTAACACCGATACCTCTTGATTGATAGGGGGAAAAGGAACAGAATTCAGGCAATTTTATGAATATTAACAATGGTCAGCTACTTTCACTTTTATTTGATCAACCGAAATTGAAAAAAGCGCTAAACCAAGCAATACCCTATATTTCAGTATCTAAAACCCGGACTATCTTAAATCTTAGATGTGCATCGATCGCAACACTTTCCACACTGCTGCAATATCGCCAAGAAATCTTCAAAAAAATAAATCCACTTCTAGGCTATGAAATATGTTTAGAATGTGAAGAAACTGGAGACAATAATATGGTTGCAACAGCAGAAAGAATCACCGAACAGGGCAGCGCCACGGAAAGATTTTTAAGCTTAGAGACTTTAGCAAAAGCTACATCAAAATCGCCCCAAGAAGTCAAGATGCTGCTAGGGCGGGCTAAAGAAGTAATTCACCCAACGGAAGACGGGGCGGAGATGATCACCGAAGCCGCCTTTGATGGCGTGGTTCTCCAATGGGCGCGATCATTCAAAGAAGAAAACGGCGCGGTCGCTACAACGACTCAGGCGGCAAGCGCCACAACTTCAAAACCCCGCAAACCATCAGCCAAAATCTTAATTTCGGAACTGGCGATCGCGGACATCATGATAATTAAAACAGGGGCAAACGCTGGTCTTCCTAACCTTGCTAGCAAAAGCGTTCAGTACACACTTGAAAACTTTTTCAATAAGGTCAAGCTTGAGGACACGACCAAGGTTGATGCCTTGAGCGCGTTTATTGAAGGCACAAGCGAATTCGGTCAGGCTTTACGCAAAAAGATTCTGGCTGCTTACAAGAAATTTACCAAAGGCGGCAACCCACAAGAAATTCAAGATCGCCTCATTGATGGCGCTAAAGCCTATCTGGAGAGTATGGCAGCAGTAGCGGCTGAGGATTAATATATAAAGTGCGATCGCCTTTACCCTACAAAATGCGTGTTGGGTGCGGACAGGGCGATCGCACTCACGGCAAGGCAGCACAAGTGACTCATGCGGTGGAAGCCACAATACAGGAAACTGGGGCGTGGACTTGGCGACGAAGAAAATAAGCGCTTGCAGGTTTGACTCCTGCTCTTGCCCTTGGCAAAAAGTTGCTTTAGCGTGAATACGAAGCAACTTGGCAAAGTGGCGAAATGGCAGACGCAGTACCCTTTGACCTGTAGGACGCTACAGTAGGGACGTGCAAGAAACGACGCTTGCGTACAGGTTCGATTCCTGTCTTTGCCCTTAAGGAACAGTCGGGGCCGATGAGCAAAACTAGACCCGCCCACGGTACACAAACACAGGATGCACTGTACTAGGGCCTGCATGGGTGACGCTGGAAACGAATGCGGTTAGCTCAAGCAGTTCAACTCTGCTCTGTTCCCATATCGGGAATTTTGGCTACGTACACCCCACAACAATTACGTAGCTTGCCTCCCACTAATTCCAACAATCTACCATCAACCCTATCTGGTGCAGCTGCTGCATACTCTAGCAATCTGCTGCTATTGCTTGATTGCTGGAATGGGCTAGAGGGAAGAGAAAGAGTTTACCTCCCCAAAGAAGTCAAGGAACCGCCCCAAGCCTGGAGCGATCGCGTCAAACGCACCACTTTTGATAATCGCTTTGAACCTGCAATCAAAGACTACGCTGGGCTTTTGAGCGTTTTTAGCCTCAATGAGGATACCGCCCAAAGCATTGAGGCAAATAAAGATAATATCGACTTGATGGGCAATGACTTGTGGACATTTTTCAACGAGGTCGATCAATACTGTCTGCGTGATGGGTGGTGCGGGGTTATGGTGGAATACCCGACCGAAGATCCCAGCATTGCATCACAATCAGATTTATTGGCAAGCGATCGCCGTCCATACTTGGTATTAATTGACCGCCGCGACATCCTCAACTGGCGAACCACTAAGGTAAACGGGAAACCGACTCTAGCACAAGTAACCATCCGTGAAACGCGATTAGAGCCAGATGGTGACTATGGTGAGAAAGAAGCAACTTATTATCGGGTATTGGTTCCAGGTGAATATTTCGTTTTTCAAATCCTTGAGGGCAATGGTGGTGAGGCGCAAACAATACTGGTTGAAAATGGTATTACAAGTCTTGATGAGATTCCCCTAGTTTATTACTCTGTCACTGAGTCGCAGTTATTTGCAGCCAAAGCCCCCTTCCTCAACTTGGCAAAACTCAATATCGAGTATTACCAGAAGCGTAGCCAGTTAAATGAAGTGCTTCGCAAATGTAACTTGCCAGTGCCGGTGCGAAAGGGCTTAATAAAGACGGTAGATGACATAAAAAAAGTCCCCCCTTTGGTGATTGGCCCCAACTCGGTGCTGGACATTCCCACAGACGGGGACTTTTTCTTTGCTGAACCTAGTGGGGTGGCGATCGCCGCTTCCAAAGACGACCTCAAAGACCTAGAAGCGGCGATGAAGGGGATGACGCTGGACTTTTTGACCAGTGGTGAACACCAAAAGACCGCTACAGAAGTACTTTTGGACTCCACCAAAACCAGCGCCAACCTCAAAGGCGTGGCCCGCCGGAAAGAGAGCGCAATACAACAAATATTTAAATTTTGGGTGGCTTACACCGGGGAAGCCGAGGGCGGTGGCATCACTCAAGATGAATCGCTGCTTTCAATACCACTCACACCAGAGCAAGTGGACAAACTGCAAAATCTTGCGGATTCTGGGCGGATTAGCGATCGCACCTTATTAATGCTCTTGCAGATGGGCAAAGTTCTACCACGCCAATTTGACATTGATGCCGAGGTGGAATTGACGGAGAAAAACGCCGTGAGAGATTTACCACAGGGTAATGATGACCCTGTACTTGCACCATGATTTACAGACTGGTTTCTCCAGAAGGACAAATGGATTTAGAAGTCCTGCCACAAATCCTGCTTGAATGGCAGCGTACCCTCAAGCTTTTGGATTGGGATATTTCAGCCTTTATCGCCCCAAGCGAAGAGATGGATTCCTCAGAGGGATTAGTTTATTGGGACTTGAACAAGAAGATTGCTGAGATAAAGATAGTTAGTCGTGAAGACTACCCATCTGATGCGATGTGCCCGTATTGCATTGAAAAGATTCTAGTACATGAATTACTGCATCTGCACTTTGCCCCATTTGATGCGAAGACCGGAACACTGAGAGGAACAGCCCAAGAACAAGCAATAAATGCGATCGCTCACGCTTTGGTGAAACTCAAATATGCAAACCTTTCGCCCCAAGGGGCAACCGCTAACTCTAGCCCAACTGCTTGACCTCGCCACCATCCGCCAATCTGAGGTGGATGAGATGGTTGAGCGATCGCATAAAACAATAAAACCCTTTGTCAATGCCCTACCAATTCGATCCATCAAGCCATAGATATCGGGACACGGAGACGGGGCGCTTTGTCAAGGTCGCTGATGTCACCAAGTTGATTGACGCGGAGGTAAACCGCCTAGAGGTGCGATTGAAGGGACACGCAAGGCTTTTGGCTCAAAACAAAATTGACATCCCTGAATTTCAAACCCGGATGGCGCAAAGCTTAAAAGAATCGCACCTACGGAACGCGGCCGTGGGTGCAGGAGGAACAAATCAATTGACTCCCACGCATTATGGCAAAGTGGGGGCGCAACTCAAGAAGCAGTACAAATATCTTCATGGTTTTGGGCAGGATTTGGCAGATGGGAAGCTGACACCAGAACAGGCGATTAGACGGGCTGGAAGTTATGCCAAATCTGCCAAGACTAGCTTTTTTGAATCTGAGTTTACTAGCCGGGGCAAATATGGATTTTATGCCAAGCGTCTACTAGATGCCCAATCCCGTCACTGTGCATCATGTATTAGTTATCAGAGGCTAGCCTGGACGCTGATTCAAAACGTTATTCCGCCTGGGGTGGATTGTGAGTGTGGGGGTCGATGTCGATGTCGGCTGGTATTTCGCAAGGTTTGAAGCAGGAAAAATCATGATGCATACTTTCACTCATGCAAAGTTGGACACCGATGAATCCTCCTTTCTCGTCAGTTATTGCTCTCGGACTCCAGAACTGACAATACTTACAGGGCGGCTCCTGAATGACTAGCGGCTTGATAACTTCACCTGACTTAAAAAATCCCCACGGATTAAATACTTTCATTTTTCACCCATATTAATGAATCGCCACCATCCATCCCCGCTTTGAAAAAGTCTTAACTCAATTGTTGTTACAGCAAGTGGTTTCGTGACAGGCATAACCATATCTTCTTCCAAAGAACAAGGTAATGAACGAATTGGTACAGGGGAGGCATTCGCTATCAATATCCTGTAGTCTCCGCATTCGGCGATCGCCTCCTCATGAGTAGCAAACCTCTTGTCAAGAATCTCTTGTATATTCACCATAAATTGGAACCATTAATTAACAATTACAAATTATTGATATGCCTTTTACTCTAGAACAAAGATATCAAATCCTCACCGCCCTCAATGAAGCGTACTTGAGAACTGACCAAATGCGATCGCA